>JAUXGP010000163.1 GCA_030621995.1 Psychrilyobacter sp. | reverse complement strand
TTATAACAAAATAAATTTATTTATTATAAAAGGAATTTTTCATTATTCTTTATATACTACTAATAAATATTTATTTTTGTTCAATTAATGTCGTTTTGCTAATAAGGAGGTCTGTAATGTTTAATTTGAGTGTTAAAAATCTAAAGATGAATGGACTATTCATCATATTAATGATATTTTCTATCCCTGCATATGCCAACGATATTGAAGATTCTATGAAGGATGCGTCTAAATATTATAAAGACGGCGAATATAAAAATTCTGTCGAAAGTCTCAACTATGCCTCGCAATTAATTCAACAAGAGGTGGCAGGAAAACTCGAACCGTTTCTTCCAGAACCTTTAAGTGGATGGACTACTCCAAATACAACTTCTCAAACAATGAATGCATCTTTATTTGGTGGTGCTATCACTACTAAACGTCAATACAATAAAAAATCCAGCTCCATTACTGTCCAAATTATCACCGATTCTCCACTCATTCAGAGTATGATGGGCATGTTTACTAATCCTATGTTTACTACATCTGATGGTGGAAAGCTCGAAAGGGTTAACCGTCAAAAAGCTATTGTAAAATTCATGCCAGATACCAAGAGTGGAAAAATTGAAATCATTGTTGCTGATAGATTTCTAGTATTAGTCGAAGGGCAGGAAATAACAAAGAAAGAATTAAAAGATTACGCCAGTGGAATCAATTATGAAAAATTAAAATCTTTGCCTTAGGCCATCCAAATCATAATTAAATAGATTATTTTTTATCTATCCCTTAGGAGGGATAGATTTTTTTTACAATTTAATCTTTTTCTTTTTAATATTTAAGGCGATCCCTCCAACTCTTACTTCTACAATTTCCTGATTATGAATTGTTAAATCAGTTAAAATATTCGAAGGTTTTTTCATAGAATATCCCTGCTCAAAAACTAATTTTTTTATATTTTTTTCAAGAAGAATCTCATATTTATATAGATAACAGCTCAATGCTCCATTGGATGTACCTGTTGCAGCCTCTTCGGGAATATCGTATAAGGGTGCAAAATTTCTACAATGGGCAGTCGAATCATATTTTGTTTCCAATGTAAAAAGGTGGTATCCAATAACATCATATTTTTTACTGACATGGGAAATTTTATCAAAATCTGGTTTTATACCACATAATGCCTTCAATGATTTAATTGGAATTAAAATATCCTTTAATCCTGTAGATGCAATTTGAACGGGAAGATCATCCCTGATATCAGCTGTATCAATATTCAGTGTATCAGCTATTTCTTTTTTATCCAATGTTTCATAAATTTAGGGTTACACTGGTTCATATAAATCACCCCATCACCCCTGCACTCTACTTTTAGGATACCAGCCTTTGTTTCCTGTGTATATTCTCCTGCTTGAATAATCCCCTTCTCTGCCAGTAAATAAAAAACTGCCACTGTAGCATGTCCGCATAGATCCACTTCTCCGTTAGGAGTAAAGAAAATCACCTTAAAGTCTGCATTATTCGACTTCTGAACAAATGCAGTTTCTGAAAACCCCACTTTTTTTGCAATTTTCTGCATCTCATCTAACGATAAAAAATCCGCATCTAAAACAACCCCGGCAGGATTTCCGCCATCAGCTGTTTTAGCAAAAATATTCAATGTATAAACTTCTATTTCCATCTATATTTCTCCTATTTTTTAAAGTTTTATCTTCTGTTTTTTTATCCTTCTAAGCCCCTGCAGTAACTTATCTCCCACTTCTTTGGTCGCTCTTATATCGGCCAGACTATTGTGGGCATTGCTCAGTTCTACTCCCATGACCTTACATATACTTTCCAACCTGTGATTTTCCAATTTGGGTACTACATCTGCTATTTCCAACGCCGTATATACACTGAGGGTATCAAATATCTGTTTATAATTGAGGAAACTTCCCAGATAATTGTCATTGTTTCTTTTAAAAAATCTATTCAGTACATCGATATCAAATTTTACATTCTGCCCTGCAATGATAAATTTATCCTCTTTATTGAATTTATCGATATATTTTGAAAATATTTCCACTAACTCTTCATAGGCTTTTTTAGGAGGTGGAAAACTCTCCAATTGCTCACTACTCATACCTGTCACTTCCAGAGCCTGTTCCGATATATCTGCTCCCTCATGGGGTTGGCAGAAGATATCAAACTCCTCCTTTACTTCGCCGTCTATCTCTATCACCCCGGATATTTGAAACATAGCGCTGTTCTCTGTCAATCCGGTTGTTTCCGTATCGTACCACAGTATTTTCATGTTTTTATCTCCTTTTTTTAATATTAATTGATGCTATAAGAATAATTTTCCCGTTGGTTTAAATCTTTAAACAATTATTTTTATTACTTTCTAAATCCACGAATACTTTCTTTCTATTTATTAAAAATTAGAAAATTCATAGTATTTATTGTCAGAAAGAGACACTTTTTTTAAATTATAGAGGTAAACTAAGTGTGCCATAGCTCCTCCAGTGGCAAACCACCTTTGAACATGGGGAAGATCATCCCAGTTTGAAAATTTGATATCCCACTTCATTTGAGAAGCTACCTCATACGGCGACTGTAAACTTTTTTTAGAAAGAATTTCTTCTACCTCTATAAGTCTTTTATGGTGATGATCTATCAATTCATCGATTCTTTTATGACAGTGATCAAAGAGGTTTCTATGTGAGGGAAAAACCTTGTCTACATTTAATTTTTTAACCTTTTTTAAACTGTTCAGATAATCTTCAAGAGCATTGTTTTCCAGCGACCATACCGATATATTGGGAGTTATTCTCCCTAAGATATGATCTCCGGAAAATAGAAGTCTATGATTTTTCTCATAAAGACACATTATTCCCTGGGTGTGTCCGGGAGTAGATACACATTGAAGAGAATATTCTCCTATTTGAATTATTTCATCATCTTCTACATAGGAAAATTCTATATCATAGGTATTATTAAACTTAAATCCAGGATGTCTGTCAAAATACTCATCTAAATTTTCCGGGA
The DNA here is from genome assembly GCA_030621995.1 of Psychrilyobacter sp. GTDB lineage: Bacteria > Fusobacteriota > Fusobacteriia > Fusobacteriales > Fusobacteriaceae > Psychrilyobacter. The sequence goes on along the minus strand of JAUXGP010000163.1, from coordinate 1,507 downwards.
ATCCAAGTTTTTCAGCCCCTGTAAATTTATTTTTCCAGCTGTTAAAATCTCGAAGAAGGTTTATGTCCAGGGCATCTTTTTTGCTGCAGTAAACCCTTCTTCCTTTTTTTATAAAATCCGATACTAAGCCAGAGTGGTCACTGTGAAGGTGAGTAATAAAGATATCAGTCTGATCCATGGAGATCCCTATTTCCTCTAAGCCTTGAGAGAGAGCCGCCTTACATTCCTGACGATTAAATCCGGTATCTATAAGAAGATTTTTTTTATCTCCTACAATGACATAAGCATTTAAAAATTTTAAAGGACTTTTAGGAAGCGGTACCTCTATCTTCCAAATATTTCGATAAACTTCTTTTACCATTTTTCCCTCCTGCTAGTATATTCATATACATAAAATTTATATTTAATTTTTTATCTGTTTTTCAAGAGCCATTCCTTAGAAAAATCTACTCCATCTTTCATAATAAATAAACTACACTGTGCATTTCCCACTTTACCTTTTTTCACCCTATATTTTTCTTCAAATTTTCCGCCAAGCTCTAAAAAATCATCTGAATTATATTCATAATCATCAAACCATCTCCAAGTTCTTTTACCTTTTTCATAAATTGCTGTTCCGGTTCTGCTTTTTGGCATCTTATCGCCAATAAGAGTCTCTCCCAGATGAAAACTGGTACAAGAATCGTAGCCCACTCCCAGCAATAAAACCTTAGTTTTATCTAAGTTATATAGAATTCCTAATGGTGATTCCATTCCAAATTGAGGAGTCAATGAATGATTTTCTGCAATCTTTTCCTTAAATTTTCCACTAGCACAAAATGATCCTTGGGGATGACTTGACCGCATAGTATTAGGAAGAGTTCTAAATAATTCGGGTATTTTCCCGACTCCCCTTGTAGGAGTGAGCTCTGGATCATAAGCCGGCATATTATTTCGTATTATTTCATGCCAATCTTTAGGAACAGGTGGATTCCCCCATTTAGCTGGATCTGTTCTATCCCCGCTATGAGTTGGCATTACCAAGGTTCCCTCTTCTCCTACTGCATCTATCAGAGCCATTATTACAGTCTGAGCTCCCCCGCATACCCATCCTAAACTAGATAAGGAAGAGTGAACTAATAATATATCACCTTTTTCTATCCCCAAATTCTTTAAATCTTCAGCTATAGATTTTTTTGTAATCGGTATTTTAGTTTTATCTATTATATTTTTTTCACTCATTTTTTGTCTCCTTTTTTTCAATTTACCCTTGTCAATTTGTGATTAAAAAACTTTCTTTTACACTTTGGTTTCTCCTAAATATAGGAAAAACCATAAGAAGGAGGAGTTAATTAATCTTCTCCCTCTCCGCTATCTCCTTCAATACCTTTTTTATATCCTGGGCTCTCTCTTTTTTGCATACCAGGAGTGCATCGCCGGTTTCTACTATCACCAGGTCTTCCAATCCTATTGTAGCTATTATTTTTTTCGTCCCTATTATTATATTATTTTTACTCCCGATCTCAAT
>JAUXGP010000228.1 GCA_030621995.1 Psychrilyobacter sp. | reverse complement strand
TCTATGGTAATATGTTTATATAGCATGTGTGATATCTCCTTTTTAGGGTTTTGTTTTGGTCGACAAAGTATATCATATATGCTTTTTATATTTCTGATTTAATTATACAATTCAGGATAAAAAAAGACAAAAGTAATAATATTTTATATGATATAATAAATGACAGCTAAGTTTTAATTGTAATTTTATTGGTTTAAAAGATATATACAACAATGGGTAAATGGGTTACAAATTTAGTGGAAGATATGTAGGAGGGAAAGATGGGATTGATTGAAAAATTGGAGTTGAATCCAATAATAGCAGCAGTAAAGGATGAAAAAACATTGAGGGAAGCCTTGAACAGTGAGATAGAGGTAATATTTATCTTGAAATCAACTATATTAACTATTGAGACAATGGTCGAAAAAATAAAAAATAAAGGTAAGATAGTTTTTGTACATATAGATTTAATCGATGGGATGTCTCCTACAGTAAATGCACTTGAATACTTGAAGGAAAAAACAAGATTAGATGGGATTATAAGTACTAAGTCAGCCATAATAAAGGAAGCTAAAAAACGTGGATTACTGACAATACAAAGATTTTTTATCTTGGATTCTATCTCATATAAAAATAGCTTGAAATATGCCAGAGCAACTAAACCAGATATTGTAGAGATCTTACCGGGAGCCATGCCGAAGATAATAAAAAGATTTTTGTATAACTATAAGTGTCCTTTGATAGCCAGTGGAATAATAATGGATAAGGAGGATGTTATCCTGGCACTAAAAGCCGGAGCTATAGGCATATCTACAACTAAATCAGATATATGGAGTTTATAAAAAATATTATATTATAATGGGTTAATTCAAAAATTACGTACGTTATGTAATGAAAAAGAACGAAAAAATTTGACAAAACAAAAATATAAAGGTATTCTCTTAATAAGAAAGAAATATAAATCTTAGAGACCTGGAGAAGATTAAAAAAATATCCTATTGAAGGATACCTTTTTTTAATCTTCTTTTTTTCTAGGTAGATTTATTATTGTGGGTTATATTGCGACGGATACTGTTTTAAAAAAAAAGGGGGGCTTGTATATGAAGAGTAAGGGGATTATAGGTGAATGCCTAGCGGAGTTTCTAGGAACAGGAATTCTAATATTTTTTGGAGTAGGCTGTGTAGCGGCACTGGTAGTAGCAGGTGTGGATATGGGACAATGGGAAATTAGTATCGTTTGGGGATTAGGTGTAACCATGGCAATATATGTGACGGCTGGAGTTTCAGGAGCACATTTAAATCCGGCAGTAACTTTGGCACTAATGACACGTAGAGGTTTTGAAAAATCCAAGGTATTACCATATATCGTATCTCAGATTTTAGGAGCTTTTTCATCAGCAGGATTAGTTTATTTTCTTTATAGACATCTATTTGTGGCTTACGACAAAACTCATGGAATAATCAGAGGAAGTGTAGAAAGTTTGTCTACAGCAGGAATTTTTTCTACATATCCAAATCCACATATCGACAATTTTCAAGCATTTGTAGTGGAAGTGGTGATAACAGCGGTACTTATGATGACAATTTTTGCAGTAGGAGATGACCAAAATGGAGCTCCTAAGGGTCATACATCGGCTATCTTAGTAGGTATAGTAATTGCAGTAATCGGGGCATCTTTGGGACCACTTACAGGATTTGCTATGAATCCAGCCAGAGATTTTGGACCAAAAATGTTTGCATTTTTAGCAGGATGGGGAAAGGTAGCATTTACAGGTGGTTTAGCTAACCCGTATTTCTGGGTACCAATATTAGGACCGATAGTAGGAGCACAAGTTGGGGGATTGGTGTATGATAAAGTGATCGCAAAGAATCTGCCTAAATCAGCCTATGAATTAGAGAATGATGAGGAAGAGATCGGAGTATTTAATAATTAATATAATAGACATATCGTGTATAATAAATTATAATGAACAAATTATGAGGATATAAATGATAATTAGGAGGGTTTAAAAATGGCAAAAAAATATGTTATAGCATTAGACCAGGGAACTACAAGTTCAAGAGCAATTATTTTTGATAAAAATGGAAACACTGTAGGAGCTTCTCAAAGGGAATTCACTCAAATATATCCTAAGGCAGGATGGGTAGAGCACGACCCGATGGAAATATGGGCTACTCAAAGTTCTATGTTAACAGAAGTTTTGGCTAAAACAGGAATTAAACCTGAAGAAGTAGCTAGTATTGGAATCACAAATCAAAGAGAAACAACAGTAGTATGGGAAAAAAGTACAGGAAAGCCTGTTTATAATGCTATAGTATGGCAATGCAGGAGAACAGCTTCTATCTGTGATGGAATTAAAGAGGATGGGCATGAAGAATATATAAGAAAAAATACAGGACTGGTAGTAGATGCTTACTTCAGTGGGACTAAGGTAAAATGGATCTTAGACAATGTAGAAGGAGCCCGTGAAAAAGCGGAAAATGGAGAGTTGCTTTTCGGAACTATCGACACATGGTTAGTGTGGAAATTAACCAACGGAAAAGTTCATGTGACCGACTATACAAATGCATCTAGAACTATGCTGTTTAATATAAAAGAGTTGAAATGGGATGAAAAATTATTGGAAATATTAGATGTTCCAAAATCTATGTTGCCAGAGGTAAAGAACTCAAGTGAGATCTATGGAGAAGCCAACCTAGGTGGTAAGGGTGGATTTAGGATTCCTATTGCCGGGATAGCAGGAGATCAGCAGGCGGCACTGTTTGGACAGGCTTGTTTTAAAGCGGGAGAAGCAAAAAATACCTATGGTACCGGGTGTTTCTTACTGATGAATACAGGTAATGAGATGGTAGAATCTAAAAATGGATTGTTGACTACTATCGCCATTGGAATAGATGGGAAGGTAGAATATGCTTTAGAAGGAAGTGTATTTGTAGGTGGAGCATCGGTACAGTGGCTCCGTGATGAGATGGGACTTATTAAAGATGCAGCAGATACTGAGTATTTTGCCAACAAAGTAAAGGACAGTAATGGTGTCTATGTAGTGCCTGCATTCGTAGGATTGGGATCTCCATATTGGGATATGTATGCAAGGGGATGTATCGTAGGTCTTACTCGTGGAGCCAATAGAAATCATATAATAAGAGCTACTTTAGAATCTATAGCATACCAGAGTAAAGACCTCATTGAAGCTATGCAGGATGATTCAGGGATTCAATTGACCAGTTTAAAAGTTGATGGGGGAGCAGTAGCAAATAATTTCTTGATGCAATTCCAATCAGATATCTTAGGAGCAGTGGTATTGAGACCTGTAGTAACTGAAACTACAGCTCTAGGAGCAGCGTACCTAGCTGGGCTTGCCGTAGGATTCTGGAATGACAAAGATGAGATAACGGAAAGATGGAGTTTAGA
>JAUXGP010000069.1 GCA_030621995.1 Psychrilyobacter sp. | reverse complement strand
TTTCTATATTTTTTTCAAACTTGGATTGCAATCAAAAAAATATCGAAAATTGTTGTGTACTTGAAGAGTTTTATAAAATTTACCCAGAAGAAATTCCAACATTTTTATCGAAGTTTGAGAACATAATGTTGAAATTAGACCTTTATCAGAGAAATAAAGAGATTCTTACTAACCTGGTTGATGAAGGGGTTATAACTTTGGATAAAGTTGAACCTATAAATGATCTGCAGCTGCTTATATATAAAGGTTTACTCGAGGAAGCGGCTAAAACCAAAGATGTTAAAAAACGTAAATTTTTATGCGATAAAGCCATTAAGTATATAAAAAAATGCTATAATTTTTCACCTTGCATTTGATTTAGATAATGTCGATAAAAAGTTTAACCTGTTTTTATGGAAGATTTTTCATGTTTCTGAATAGGAAGTAATAAAAAATAAAAAAGGTTGCGATTAAATTAGCAATCTTTTTTTAATTTAATAATTATTTTTTTAGTTTTGTTTTATATCTTTAGAAAACAATAAATAATATACTGGATGTATAAATAATAAAGATAAAAAATGAAACAGGGGGGAATAAAGGATGAAGACGGCGGTTTTATTAAAGGATAAGATAGAGAGCAAGTTTAAATTACTGGGTTTGGAGATGAAATATTTTATACCTGTAGCAGGAATAATATTGGGTGCAGCATTTACAGGAGCACTGCCAAAGGGGATGGAGGGTGTAATACCTTTTCTGCTGATAATGGGAGTACTGCTGAATGAAATAGGGAACAGAACACCTATTATAAAGGATTATTTTGGAGGAGGGCCGATAGTAGCGATATTTGCAGCAGCGGCACTGGTTACATATAATGTCTTACCGGAAACAGTGGTTAGTTCTTCGGCAACCTTTATGAAGAGCGGAGGATTTCTAAATTTTTATATAGCTGCTCTTATAACAGGTAGTATCCTGGGGATGGATACGAAGCTGCTGATAAAGGCGGGATTAAAATATCTTCCGGTAATAATAGGGGGAGTATTTGTATCTATCCTGATGACCGGTGCAGTAGGAGCGTTGATGGGCTATGGGTTCACCAATGCAGTGTTTTATATAGCTATCCCGATAATGGGCGGCGGAATGGGAGCAGGAGCAGTTCCTCTGGCTCAAATATTTGGTAAAGCCATGGATCAGGATCCGACGAAACTTCTATCTATCATGGTGCCGGCAGTAGCACTGGGGAATGCAGTGGCTATAGTCTGTGCTGGGATATTGAATAAATTAGGGAAAAAATATAAGAGTTTCTCCGGTGACGGGAAGTTATTGAAGGGGCAGGATGATTTGGGGATGGAAGAGGAAAAGGAAATAAAAATAGATTATCTGTCTTTAGGAAAGGGTTTATTGATAGCCACAACTTTCTATGTATTGGGGAAGTTTTTAGGGAAATATATACCATTGCATCCCTATGCACTTATGATCTTATCGGTAGCATTTGCTAAATTGACCGGTGTTTTAAAGAGAGAACATGAGGAAGCAGCAACGACGTGGTTCCAGTTTGTTATGAAAAACTTTACACTGGCACTCTTGGTAGGAATAGGAATAGCTTACACAGATTTAGGAGCAGTAATCAATGCATTTAGTTTGACTTATCTATTACTGGTAGTTACAACTATCGTGGGTGCTATGATCGGGACTGCAATAGTCGGTCGTCTATTGGGGTTTTATATGATAGAAGGAACGATAACAGCAGGATTATGTATGGCAAATATGGGCGGCACAGGAGATATTGCAGTATTATCAGCTGCTAACAGGATGGAACTTCTTCCATTTTCACAGATATCATCCAGGATCGGGGGAGCATTTATGCTCATACTAACATCCTTACTTATAAATTTATTTGTTTAAAAATTGGATGCCTCAGGGCATCTTTTTTTGACTTAATTTAAAAAAAGAAAAAGCTATTTAAAAAATTGAATTTAAAAATATAGTTTTATTTTTTTAAAAAAAATGATAATCTTTTAATAAGGAGGCTGATAAAATGAAAATAACTATAAAAGATGTAGCAAAAGATGCCGGAGTAGCACCTTCTACAGTGTCCAGGGTAATATCCAATACCTCTAGGATAGGAGAAGCTACTAAAATAAGAGTTCTTAATTCCATTGAAAAATTAGGATATACCCCGAATATACTGGCCAGAAGTTTAGTCAGCAAGAAAACAAAAATAATTGGTGTAGTTATGCCTCATGAAGCTGATTCGCTCTTTTCAAATCCTTTTTATATTCAAGCTATGAAGGGAATAAGTATAGCTGCAGAAAAACATAAATATCATATTATGTATGCTTTTGGGAAAAATAAAAACAGTGAATTAGAAGCTGTAAAAAATTTTGTTTCATCGAATATAGTGGACGGGATATGTCTGCTTACGACAAGAAAAAAAGATGCATGTCTTAAATATTTGGAGAAATACGAATTTCCATGTGTGGTTATTGGGCGTCCGGAAGTAACTGATTCTCCCAATATTCTTTGGGTAGATAATAACAATGAAGAAACTACAAAAGATATAGTTAAAAGATTATTTCTAAAGGGTTATAAAAACATCGGGTACCTTGGAGCCAAAAAGAATTGGACGGTATCCATTAACAGAGAAAAAGGATTTAAAGAACAGTGTGAAAAAGAAGATATAAATTGGTCAATTGTATATGAAAATGATTTCAGCAGAGAAAACGGATATACTGGAGCTGAAAAATTATTTAAAAACAAAAATTTAACAGCGGTAATATGTACAGATGATACCCTTGCCTTTGGTGTTCAAAGGTATTTAACAGAAAAAAATATAGAAGATATAAAAATAATAGGATTTAACAATATTGACCCGCTGGGAAATTTTGGGCCGAGATTTTCATCTGTAGATATAAATTCACTAAAACTGGGGAAAGAAGCTATGAATTTACTGATATCAAAACTTAATAAAAACAATAAAAATAATTATAAAATTGTGGAAGCAAAATTAATAGATATAGAGGAGGCATTATGAAGTATTATATAGGAGTAGATTTGGGAGGAACAAACACTAAAATAGGAATTTTAGATGAAAATGGGGAAATATTAATAAAAGAAACGATAAAGACATTTTCAGAAAAAGGTATGGAAACAACATTGAACAGGATATGGGGAACCATAGAAAAATTAATGGATCAAAAAGAAATCGGTAAAGAAAATATGTGTGGAATAGGAATAGGAATTCCAGGACCTGTTATAAATGAGGAGATTGTAGCTTTTTTCGCTAATTTTGACTGGGAAGTAAATATAAATATCAGTGAATTGATGGGAAAAATATCAGGTATACCAACAAAATTGGAAAATGATGTGAATATGATCGCTGTTGGAGAAAGTAAATTTGGAGCGGGAAAAGGCAGTACTAGCAGTATTACAGTAGCTCTTGGAACAGGAGTTGGCGGTGGAATAGTAGTTAACTCTAAATTAATCTCGGGAATGAATGGTGCTGGTGGAGAAATCGGGCATATTAAATTAGTGGAAGACGGGAAATTATGCGGCTGCGGACAGAGGGGATGTTTTGAAGCTTATGCATCTGCTACAGGAGTAATCAGGGAAGCTAAATCTCGTTTGGCTGTAAATAAAAATAATCTTTTATATAAAAGTTTAGATGGAAATTTAGAGAAATTAGAAGCTAAGGATGTCTTTGATTGTGCCAAGGCTGGAGATGGATTTTCTATGGAGATAGTTAATTATGTAGGAAACTATTTAGGTATGGGAATAGGGAATTTATTAAATGTTATAAATCCGGAAGTTATAATTTTGTCAGGTGGAGTTGCTCTGGCAGGAGAGATACTTTTAGATGTAGTTAAAGATAAGTTGAAAAAATATGCTATGCCTGTAACTTTAAATAAATTAGAAATTAAGTTAGGCGAGCTGGGAAATGATGCAGGTATTAAAGGCGGAATTGTACTTTTTTTGTAAAGAAATACTTCTAAAATAGAACTTTGTGTTTATTTGATGATTGTTTTGAGTTTATTTAATTTGACTATTAAAAAAAAATGTGGTATAAATTCTTTATGAAATATCTATGGAGATAGATGTTTTAATTTTTATTCATTTGCGCAAACGTTTGCGCAAACTGGGAGGAACTATGGGAAAAAAATGGTGGAAGGAAGCTGTAGGATATCAGGTGTATCCGAGAAGTTTTAAAGATTCCAACGGCGATGGAATAGGTGATTTACAGGGGCTTATTTCTAAATTAGATTATTTAAAAGAATTGGGAATAGATATTATTTGGATATGCCCGATGTATAAATCACCAAATGATGACAATGGTTATGATATAAGTGATTATAAAGATATATTAGAAGAATTTGGAACAATGGAAGATTTTGATCTGCTTTTAAAAGAAATTCATAATAGAGGCATGAAGCTTATAATAGATTTAGTTATTAATCATACAAGTGACGAACATGAATGGTTTGTAGAATCATCTTCATCCAAGGATAACCCCAAGAGAGACTGGTATATTTGGAGAGATGGAAAAGTAGAAGAAAAAACAGGTGTCGAGAACGAACCTAATAACTGGGAAAGTATTTTTCTTGGATCGGTTTGGGACAAAACTGAAGAAACTGATCAGCATTACCTTCATCTTTTTTCGAAGAAACAGCCAGATTTGAACTGGGAAAACAAAGAGGTCAGAAAAGCTATTTACGATATGATTAACTGGTGGCTGGATAAAGGGATCGATGGATTTAGAGTGGATGCTATTAGTCATATAAAGAAAGAAAACGGATTGAATGATATGCCGAATCACCACGATGAAAAATATGTATCTTCTTTTGCTAAACATATGAATCAAGATGGAATTCATGAATATCTTAAAGAATTAAAGAAAGAAACATTTGACAAATATGATATTGTTACAGTTGGAGAAGCTAACGGAGTTACTTCTGACGATGTAGAGGATATCAATGAATGGGTTGGAAAAGAAGATGGAAAGTTTAATATGATCTTCCAATTTGAACATTTAAACCTTTGGAATACAGATTCGTCGGAAAAGTTTGATGTTGTATCCTATAAAAAAATTCTTAGCAACTGGCAAGAAACTGTTAATAAAATAGGATGGAATGCTCTTTATATAGAAAATCATGATATACCCAGATCTATTTCAACTTTAGGAAATGACAGTGAGTATAGAATTCCGTGTGCAAAATCATTTGGAGCCATGTACTTTCTGCAGAAGGGAACCCCATTTATATATCAGGGTCAGGAAATAGGGATGACAAATGTTTCATATGAGACTATGGAAGACTATAGAGATGTGAGAACTTTTAATGAGTATAAGGAATTCTCTGAAGATCAAAAAAATGATTCTAAAATAATAGAAAAATTAAAAAACGCTTCCAGGGACAATGCAAGAACTCCTATGCAATGGGATGATAGTCAAAATGCCGGGTTTACCACTGGAACGCCTTGGTTAAAATTAAATGAAAATCATAGTCGGGTAAATGTAAAAAATGATTTAGAAGATGAGGATTCAATTTTAAACTTTTACAAAAAAATGATTAAATTAAGAAAGCATTCCAAGGAAATTTTATACGGAGATTATAAATGTATCCTTGAGTCGGATGAAAATATATACAGCTACACCAGGGTATTAAATGGGAAAGGGTACATTGTTATATGTAATTTAACTGAAGATGTATGTGAATTTAAAGAGCAAAATTATACTTTAGAGTATGAAAACCTGGTTTTAAATAACTATGGAGTGGAAGATCATAAAAAAATGTATAAATTCTTATTAAAACCTTATGAATGCAGAGTTTATAAGTTGAAATAAAAAATGGGGGGCAAAAATATGAAAAAAATAAAATTTGGTTCATTTGACTTTTGGCAGAAATTTGGGAAATGTTTAATGGTGGTCATCGCAGTAATGCCTGCAGCAGGACTTATGATTTCTCTGGGGAAATTAACAACTACATTTTTAGGTGTAGATATACTTGGAAGAGTAATGGAAGATATTGGCTGGGGAATTATCGTGAATTTACACCTGCTATTTGCTGTAGCTATTGGCGGATCTTGGGCTAAAGAAAGAGCCGGAGGAGCTTTTGCGGCAGTATTAGCATTTATTTTAACAAACAGGCTTACGGGGACGATTTTTGGTGTGAATGGCGGGATGATGAGTGATCCTGCTGCAACTATTAGCATTATTGGTGGGAAAGAATTACTGGTAAAAGATTTTTTTACAACTGTATTAGGAGCTCCGGCTCTAAATATGGGAGTATTTATAGGAATAATTTCTGGATTTTTAGGGGCTGCTCTATATAATAGATATTATGACTTTGATGGATTACCAGAACCGTTAGCATTCTTTAATGGTAAAAGGTTTGTACCATTCGTAGTAATATTTGGTTCGGTTATAATGGCATTTGTTCTATCATTCACATGGCCATTTATCCAATATTCTCTTAATATGTTTGGGAACTGGATTGCTACTTCTAGAGATACAGCTCCAGTAATAGCTCCATTTGTTTACGGGACATTAGAAAGATTATTATTACCATTTGGGTTACACCATATGTTAACTATCCCTATGAACTATACAGAATTAGGGGGGACGTACCAGGTATTAACAGGTTCAGAAATTGGAGCAGTAATAGCGGGCCAGGACCCTATCTGGTTAGCTTGGATTACAGATTTAAACAACTTAAAAGAACTTGGAGATGTAGAAGGGTATAAAGAGTTATTAAGTTCAGTAGTACCAGCTAGATTTAAAGTAGGACAAGTAATATTATCATCAGCATCATTATTAGGATTCTCATTAGCTATGTATAAAAACGTAGATAAAGATAAAAAACATAAATATAAGATGATATTCTTCTCAGCTGTCTTAGCTGTATTTCTAACAGGAGTAACAGAACCAATTGAATTTATGTTTATGTTTGTAGCACCTATTTTATATGTGGCTCATGCAATATTAACAGGACTGGCATTTGCATTATCAGATATTATTGACCTGAGAATACAAGCCTTTGGATTCTTAGAATTACTTACAAGAACACCGTTGATGATTCATGCAGGAATTGGGAGAGATTTAATTAACTTCTTAGTAAGTTCAGTTGGATTCTTCGGTCTTAATTTCTTTATTGTTGATTTCTTAATTAAGAAGTTCGACCTGCCTACACCAGGAAGAAGAGGGAACTATATAGATGAAGAAGAATCAGAAGAAGAAACAACAGAAAAAAAATCCAGCAAAGACAAATCTAAAGATGGATTAATCGCTACGATTATAGAATTATTAGGTGGAGAAGATAACATTACAGAAGTGGATGCTTGTATGACTAGATTACGTGTATCTGTTAAGGACAGTACTCTTGTAGAGGATGCCAATAGTTGGAAAAAAGCAGGAGCTTTAGGGTTAATTGTTAAAGGAACAGGGGTTCAAGCGATATATGGACCTAAAGCAGATAATCTTAAAAATAAAATAATTGATATTTTAAATTAATAGGAGAATGAGTATGAAAATTCTTACATTAAACTGCCATTCTTGGCAGGAAGATAATCAATTGGAAAAAATAAAGTATTTAGCTGAGACAATATATGAAAAAAACTATGATATTATAGCTCTTCAAGAAGTCAGTCAGCATAGGGAAAGCCGGATAATTTATGAAAATATAAGAAAAGATAATTTTGCATTTCTTTTGGTTGAAGAGATAAAAAAATTAGGAGGGGCTTATAATTTTATCTGGGATTTTTCCCACTATGGATATGATATATATGAAGAGGGGGTTGCTCTTTTGAGCAAACAGCCATTTGTTGAATCTAAAAGTTTTTATATTTCTCGAAGTAATAGTATAGAAAATTGGAAAAGTAGGAAAATCATAGGCGGATCTGTTAATTTATATGATGAAATCTATACTTTTTACAGCTGCCATACAGGATGGTGGAATGATGAAGATGAACCTTTTAGATATCAAGGAGAGAAGTTATTAGAAATATCGAAAAATACAGACAATAAAGTATTTTTTATAGGAGATTTTAATAATGATGCAAGGGTAAGAAATGAAGGGTATGATTTCTTGATGGAAAATGGATTGGTAGATACTTTTGCA
>JAUXGP010000159.1 GCA_030621995.1 Psychrilyobacter sp. | reverse complement strand
GATGAAGGTGAAACTATAGCTTTGAACGGAAGCACTACAAATATTGAGATTGCAAGACTATTAAAAATTAAGTACAACAATTTGACTGTTATAACGAACTCCCTATTGATAGCCAATGAATTGGTTGAGAAGGAAGGAATAAATCTTATACTGGCAGGGGGGATATATAATAGAAGAGAATTTTCTTTTCTAGGTGAAAACACCGTCAATGCCCTGGATAAATTTTCAGTAGATAAATCTTTCATCAGTGTAGGAGGAGTTTCCCTCAAAAGGGGAATTACAGATTTTTTGGAGGAAGAGGTTCAAGTGGAAAAGAAATTTATAGAGATCGCCAATGAAATCATAATATTGGCAGATTCCAGTAAGATAGGAAATAATTCCCTGATAAAAGTATGTGGTTTAGAGGACATAAACTTTATAATAACAGATCCTAAATTAGACGAGAATTTGAAAAAAAAATATTTAAAAAATGGAATAGAGATAAAAAATTAGAGACAGCAAATGCCGTCTCTTTTTTTGTACAATTATAGTATTTAATTATAGATCTAACTGAATAACATGTTCACTCAGCATCTCTATATTTTTTGATCAATGCCTCTATTTCATTTCCTGCTTCTAGAGTTTCACTCAGTCCTTTTTTTATATTTCCAGGAATAGAAATTTCAAATGTAACAGGTAATTCATATGGGGATTCTGCAATCAGTTTTGAAAGACTCTCAAAATCTACCAAATTTTTATCAAGAATACTGTGAGTATCAAATTTTAAAATTTGTTTATAATCCGTTTCATTGGATGCAAAAACACCACAATTTAAATGTAAGTTGGTCAAACGCTCATTATACCTCTCTAAAAATGCAAAAGGTCTGTCTTTACTCAATATCATGTTATGCCCCAAGTCAAAACAAAAACTAAGTTCCTCTACAGAATAACGTTTAAATAAGCGATCGAATTGATCAAATTGAACCTCAAGGCTAGGAAACTCCAAATTTTCAATCGCAATTTTAATCTTTTTCTCCTGTCCATATTTTACTATTGAATCAAATGATTTAAATAACTGTCCCCAATATGTGTCACTATAAGATCCATATCCAATATCTGGCTGGATTAAATGTAACATCTTGACATGCAGTACGATTTCACCTGCACCCAAAAATGAAGCTAGATCTATCCTGTTTTTCACCAGCTCTACCCCAGCTTCTCTGTTAAATTCATTGGGTGAAATGAAGATCTTTCTATCGTCAAAAGTCCCTGTAATAGTCCCATCACTGGCGTGGACACCTTTAACTTTTAAATTTAATTCTTTTAACCACCCTTTTATCTGCCTCATCTCGGAAACACTGTAAAGATCAGTACCATCCCACTGGTGTACCCAATGAATGTGGGTAAATCCTATTTTAGAAATAGTCTCCAACATTTCCTTCGTGTGATTTGTATCAACTCTTGTTTTTGCATAATCTGTATTAACAGCTACCATAAAATCCCCCTTATAATTTATCCTATAGTTCAAATATACAACGAAAACAATAAATAATCAAATTTAAACACAAACAGTACAAAACAGCACGAAAACTCAATAAAATTGATAAAACATAACTGAATCAGAATTGTCATCGAGATAAAAAATAAAATGAAATAGTAAAATCAGCAAATAAATAGTTTTTTTCTCTCTGCCAAAAACAAAAAAACCATAAAAAACAAAATAAAACCATAAAAAACCTTGCTAAAACACAAAAAGTGTAATATAATGAAAAAGTTCAAACTAAAATAGAAATAAAAGGGAGGAAAAATGGCAGGGAAAAGTATAGCGATTGGAAGTTCAGGGGTAAAAAGTGAAAATTTTAAAAAATGGTTTACATTTATAGTTTTAATAATAGGAGGTGGGACAATATATAAACTTTCATCTTTAAAAGATGCGTTTTATGTGCCGATGCAAGAGTTCATGCATCTTTCCCATACACAAATAGGGGCAGCCATGTCGGTTTATGGTCTAGTCCAGACAGTTGGTAATGTGGGATCAATCTATATTTCAGATAGATTTTCTAAAAAAACATTGATACCTCTATCATTGGTTGGAATAGGAATAGTCGGAGCTTATCTGTCAACCTTTCCAAGTTATTATGGAATATTAGCATGCTGGGGATTATTTGCATTCTTCGGAGAGGTAACATATTGGCCGGTTCTTTTAAAAGCTGTTAGATCTCTTGGAACTGATGAAGAACAGGGAAGAATGTTTGGATTTTTAGAAGCCGGTAGAGGAGTAGTAGATGTAATTATTGCATTCACAGCCCTTGGAATATTCGCATTATTGGGTAAATCAGCAGGTGCCTTAAAAGGTTCTATCTTATTTTTCTCAGCTATGGTTGTAATCGTAGGAATAATTTCATATTTCTTACTTGAAGATGATAAAGTATCAACTAAGGATAAAGATGGAAATGAAGCCAGTAAAAACAAGGTTGCTATGGAAGGTGTAATGGAAGCTATTAAGATGAAAGAAATTTGGGTTGTATCATTTACAATATTCTCTGTATATTCAGTCTATTGTGGATTGACATACTTCATTCCTTTCTTGAGAGATATCTATGGAATGCCAATTACAATGTTAGGAGCATATGGTATCATTAATCAATATGGATTAAAGATGATTGGAGGTCCTGTAGGAGGATTCCTTGTAGATAAAAAGTTTAAATCAGCAAGTAAATATCTGAGAGTTGCTCTTCTTGTAGCAGCAATAGCAATGGGAATCTTTATCCTTTTACCTCATTCAAAAATGGGATTATATCCAGGAATGGCAGCTACATTAGGATTTGGAGCTATTATTTTTACCATGAGAGCTGTATTCTTTGCACCTATCAATGAAATTCACGTACCTGATCATATCAGTGGAGCAGCAATGTCTATCGCCTGCATCTTTGGATATTCACCATCGATGTTCGCATATTCACTATATGGAAGTATGCTGGATGCTCATCCAGGAATAGCTGGTTATAGAATGGTATTTACTACAATGATCGGATTTGCTGTTTTAGGAATTCTTATCACAACAATACTTATTAAAATGATTGACAAACAAAATAAAGCTAAGAAAACTGCATAATCGATAAAAAAGATTTAATAATTCTATCTTCTTTAAAGATGATAAAACAAATAGAGTTTGTCCGTCTTAGGCGGGCAAACCTCTAATTTTTAAAAATATGATACAAAAATTCAGTACACAAGAAAAATATCAATATAAACTTCGGAGGATAAAATGAAATTAGGATTAGAAACAGAAAGTTGTCACCTTTCTTTCCAGCATGGAAGAATGGATATATTTAAATTTATAGAATTTACCCATGAATTAGGGCTGGATGGTGTTCAAATAAATATCGTTACAGACTATAATTTGGATCCAGATTGGGCAACATTGGGAAGCGTTGATCCAGAACACCTTAAAAAAGTTAAGGCATTAATCAACAAATATAATATGTATGTGGAGATCGATACAAAAAACTTAGACTATGACCACTTAAAAGAAGTAATCGAAGTATCACATTTTTTAGGTGCTGATATAATCAGAACCTATATCCCGATTGTATCCAATGTAAGGGATGAGGCAGAAGACGGATCTGCAGGAGCATTCGATGCTGCAAAAATCAGACAAGATTTTGATCCTAAGTGTTTTGACGATGGGGTAGAAAAATTAAAAAAATTAATTCCATTATTAGAAAAATACAGAATTAAAATTGCATTGGAAAACCACGAATATGAAACATCGGAGGAATTGGTAGATGTAGTTAAGAAAGTAAACTCTCAATGGATAGGATTACACTATGACTTTGGTAATTCCATGATGGTTTGGGAAGAACCTGTCCAGGCTGCCGAGAACATGGCTCCGTATACATTAACAACACACTTTAAAGATCATATCATCATCGAAGATCCCAGTGATAAATACGGGTATGTAGTTTGTGGTGTCCCTGCCGGTGAAGGAAATATCGACCTGGATAAAGTTTTTAAAATAATGGTGGAGAAATCAGACCTTAAAAGAATCAACTTAGAGATGTGTTACCCGTATTGTGCACAGTTTAAGAGAAGTCCTGGTGCGGGCGGAGTATTTAAAGTCGGTGAAGGAGCTTTCAAGGTTGAAAAACAACTCTATGATTATGACCTGATCAAGCCGCTTCAATATTACTATCCTCATGAAGTTTCAGAGGAATTATTGGAAGAGTTAATTGTAAAACAGATCGAAGGCGTTAAAACAGGTGTTAAATATTTAAAAAAATTAAGAGATAAATACTGTGCAAACTAGAGGGATTTCCCCTCTAGTTTTTCACCTTAAGGAGCAATTATGAAAAAAAAAAGATTAGACTATTTGATAGTCTACTTAGGCTGCTTTATACAAGCCTTTGCAATTACGTGTATACTAAAACCTAATAACTTAACTGTAGGAGGAATAACTGGACTTTCATTAACTATAGGTAAAATAATATCTATAAATTATACATATCTATATTATTTTATCTGTCTTTTAATTCTTTTTGCCGCCAAAACTTTTTTGGGTAATAAAGAAGCCAAAAAGATAATTCTTCTTTCCACAACCTATCCCTTAATTTTAATGTTTATGAATAATTTCAGGTTTAATTTTTTGAGTGATACTCCGGATAAGTTATTGATCTG
>JAUXGP010000234.1 GCA_030621995.1 Psychrilyobacter sp. | reverse complement strand
TTATAACAAAGGAGGGAAATTATAATTTCCCTCCTTTTAACTATCTATATAATTCAATTATTTTTTTAGCTTCATCACAGAACCACTCCCTCAAATTCACAGGCGATAATATCTCTGCATCACTCATAAAGTAGGAGAAATATCTCTTTATCTTTTCCTCTGATCCCTCCACTATCCATCTGTCATCTAATTTCTCTATCAATTTAGGTCTGTTGGTTTTTATCCTCTCATATTTTCTTTTCCCATTTTCACTTAATCTTATCACAACCGGCAAACCATAGGATAAAAATGGATCAAAATCTTCCCTTACCCTCCTGAGATACTCCATGTCCCCTGGAAACCTGATTTCATCCAATATATACACATATTTAATATTGCACAATCTATAGTTTTTATAATTCCCATCTTCCTCTGAATAACAAAATAAATAATTACTCACTTCCATACTAGAATACAAAATATTATATGGACTCACAATCTTTTCGGCTGTTTCAAACTTAATCTTTATCTTCTTTTTATTTTTTATCCCCCTTTGAATCTTCCCTATTAACTTCTCAAATATAAACCTCTCCCTTATTACCTTAGATTGGGAGATATATCCATATATCAAAGTCCTTATGAGGGAAGCTTCTGTTTCAAACTCACTCCTATTATATACCTCTGTATAGAAATCTTCATTTTCCTTATTCAGATTAAACTGAATAATTTCCTTTTCACCCTCAAATACAGGTATATTTTTCCCTTTTAGCAGACTATAATTTTTTACTAAATAATTTAATAGATAATTTTTACTCAGACCAAACTCTACAGCATCATACTTTAATATATCCCCCATATATTTTGGGATAGTAACTCTTATTTTTTTCAATTTAATCCCCCGCTTTTTTTAATTCATTTTATTCGAACACTTTATAGTATATAATAACCTTATTTATAAAGTTTTTCAATCTATTCATAGAACAAAAAATATTTATTTTTGATGCTTTAATGTTCTATATATGGATGATATACTGTTAATAGAATTAACAAATACATAATAGAGGTGGATAAAAATGAAAATATTAAACAACATCCTAGAAACTGTTGGAAGAACTCCAATTTTAAAAATAAATAATATCAATGATACCCATGCAGATATCTATATCAAATTGGAATCCTTTAACCCTGCCGGTTCTGTAAAAGACAGAGTAGCTCTAAATATGATAGAAGAAGCTGAAAAAAAGGGGCAGTTAAAAAAAGGTGATACAATTATCGAATCAACCAGTGGAAATACGGGAATCGGCCTGGCTATGGTCTGTGCCGTAAAAGGATATAAGTTAATCATTGTCATGCCTGACTGCGTAAGTGTAGAGAGAAGACAGCTTTTAAATGCCTACGGGGCTGAGTTAGTTTTAACTGACGGGGCTGACGGAATGAAAGGCTGTTTAGGAAAACTCGATGAACTGATGGAGCAGCATCCCAATGCTTTTGCTCCCAATCAATTTGCAAACCCGGCTAACCCCATGGCACACTATAATTTTACCGGCAGTGAGATTTGGGAAACTTTTAAGGATGAATTAGACATCTTTGTCTGCGGGACTGGAACCGGTGGAAGTTTTTCAGGAGCAGCAAAATATTTGAAGGAAAAAAATAATAATATTTATACTGTTGCTGTAGAACCTATGAGGGCTCCGTTTATCTCTACAGGAGTTACCGGTTCCCATGATATCCAGGGGATGGGAATGAGTGCCGGGTTTATTCCTGCTACATTTGATCCATCTGTTATGGATGAAATAGCCACTATTTCCTATGAAGAAGCTAAAGAGATCACCAACAGGTTGGCCAAGGAAGAAGGCGTTCTGGGAGGAATTTCTTCTGGAGCAAATCTGGCTACTGCATTGAATATAGCCAGACGTCCTGAGAATAAAGGCAAAAAAATCCTGACCCTTATTATGGATACAGGAGAGAGGTACCTTTCAAGCGGTATATTTTATTAAAAAAGAGAATTAAAAAAAGGCTGAAATTTCCGTAGAAATTTCAGCCTTTTTAATTTTTATTATACGTTCAAAAAATATAATTTATCTATTTCTTCCTACAGCTATTTCATCAGCTAATATCTTCACTGTTTCTATAATTTCACCATCTTTTTTCAATAGTTCAAGTTCATCCTTTTTAGCTCTTTCCTTATTGTGTTCTTCTAAGGCTTTATAGTTTTTAAGTTCTGTTTCATTTTTAGCCTTCATCTTCTCATTGGTTATCGCGAGCCACTTGTCTTCCAATTCCTTTGTTTCCATCTCTCTGACTGCTCTATTTAAAGATACCTCTTTATCCTTTGTTATCTCTTGGATAACAGCATACCTTTTAGTACTATAGATAAAGTCAGGATTATTTACCGCTCTTTCCATATGTTTTCTAGCCAGATATTCTTTTAGTTCATTATTATTTTTACTGTTTTCTGTATTTATCAGAGAGTCCACCTCATCCCAAGGCAGTGGATTATCCAGTGAACTTTCTCCTATTTCTGCACTGTCGTATGTAGGAGGGAACAAGATGTCCGGCGTTACCCCTTTATGCTGTGTACTTCCACCATCTATACGGTAAAATTTACCATTGGTATATTTTAACTCTCCAAGATCCAGCTCTTTTATAGTCTGTACTGTTCCCTTTCCAAAAGTAGGAGTTCCTACAATTATTCCACGTCTATAATCCTGCATTGCTGCTGCAAAAATTTCAGATGCAGATGCACTGAGTCTGTTTACCATTACTATTACCGGTTTATCAAAATAAGTTGTCATATCGCTGTCCCCTAAATAGCTTACACGTCCAGCTTCCTTCACTTGAACTACAGGACCATAGGGTATAAATAATCCCATAAGATTGTTCACTTCACTGAGAGATCCACCGCCATTATTTCTAAGGTCTATGATCAACCCATCTATATTTTCCTTATTTAATTTTTCTATAATTTTTTTTACATCCCTTGTAGTACTCTTATAATTTTTATCTCCCTTATTATAAGCATCAAAATCCATATAAAATGAAGGCAGATTAATTACCCCTATCTTATAGGTAGAGTTCTTTGATTTGGCTTCCTTTATAAAATATCTGGCTCCCCTATCTTCTAACTTTACATTTTCCCTTACAAAGGTATATTCTTTAGCAGTTTTACTGCCGCTTGGAATTACCCTTAATTTTACAACTGTCCCCTCTTTTCCCCTGATAAGATTTACAGCCTCTCCCAATGGCCAGTCCATTATATCTTCAAATGTCTTTCCATCTGTGGCTACAGCTATTATTTTATCCTCAGGCTGGAGTTCCTTCCCCTTTGCAGCAGGTCCGTCCGGCATCACTTTTAC
>JAUXGP010000197.1 GCA_030621995.1 Psychrilyobacter sp. | reverse complement strand
ATTGCTATATACGGTCCAAAAGGCATTATGTCCTTCCTTGTTTTTCTCTTTAAGAGGATCAATCCTACACCAATTATCGCTCCTGTGATAAATGCAATATTTAAAAATATAAAAACTTGATACAGGCTGAAGTAGCCTATTACCGCTCCTATCCCCATGGCTAATTTCACATCTCCAAACCCCATTATTTCACGACCAAAACTTTCTCCAAAACCATATAAAACTATGTAGAATAGTGCAAAACTTCCTGCTCCTAATATACTTCTTTCAAAACCAACGGTAAAAAAAGAGGTCACAATCCCTACTATAAAGATAGATAAACTAATCCTGTCCGGGATATAATAGTGGGTAAAATCCACCCAGATACCCACAATTAGGAGAGATATAAATATCAAATACTTTATTCCCAACACCCCCAATCCAAACCTCAAGAAAAACAGATAGAATAAAATTCCTGTTATAAACTCTACAATGGGATACTGGATAGATATACTGCCCTTGCACCCGCTGCATCTTCCCCTCAAAATAAAGATATAGGAAAACACCGGTATATTTTCATACCACTTAATTGTATGTCCGCATGAGGGACAGTGAGAAGGGGGAAATGCCACGCTTTCCCCCTTAGGTATCCTGTAAATACAAACGTTTAAAAAACTTCCTATAATAAATCCTAACAATAAAACTATCCACTGCATCTTCTACCTCACTTTTCATCTTAACTCATATTTCACTCATCAATTATTTTGTAATATCTTATATATACATATCCATTTTACTTTTTCCTATAATTTTATTTAAATTATTTGCATTAAAAAAAATTAATCTAAAACTGTAATCATAACAACAACATTATTATACGATTAAATCCCATCTTCTGCAAATTTCCCAAGAAAAAAAGGTGCCATAAGGCACCTTTTAAAAAATTATTTATTTAAGTTGTAGAATACTCCCATACCTTGGTATACAGCAGATTCTCCTAATTGCTCTTCAATTCTTAATAATTGATTGTATTTAGCCATTCTATCTGATCTTGATGCAGAACCAGTTTTGATTTGACCAGCGTTAGTTGCTACTGCAACGTCAGCGATTGTATCATCAGCAGTTTCTCCAGATCTATGAGATACTACAGCAGTCCATCCTGCTTTCTTAGCCATCTCGATAGCTTCTAAAGTTTCTGTTAATGTTCCAATTTGGTTTAATTTAATTAAGATTGAGTTAGCAGATTTTAACTCGATACCTTTTTCTAAATACTCAGTATTAGTTACTAATAGATCGTCTCCTACTATTTGAACTTTATCTCCCATCTTTTCTCTCATAGATGCGAAACCTTTCCAGTCATTTTCGTCTAATCCATCTTCGATAGATGTGATAGGATATTTCTCTACTAATTGTGCATACCATTCGATCATTTCAGTAGTAGTTCTCTTAACTCCGCCTTCTCTTTTGAAGTTATATACTTTTTCTCCATCTTCTCCACCATCACAGAATTCAGATGCTGCTGCGTCTAAAGCTAAAGTGATGTCTTTTCCTGGTACATATCCAGCTGCTTTGATAGCTTCGATGATGATATCTAAAGCTCCCTCAGTTCCTTCAATTTTAGATGGTGCATATCCACCCTCATTTCCTACGTTTGTAGAATCTCCGTTAGCTTTTAAGATCTTTCCTAAGTGATGGAATACTTCAGTTCCCATTCTTAATCCTTCTCTAAATGATGTAGCTCCTACTGGTTGTACCATGAATTCTTGTACATCTACAGCTGAGTCAGCATGTGATCCACCATTTAAGATGTTCATCATTGGTAATGGTAAGTCTTTAGCGTTTGCTCCACCTAAGTACTTATATAAAGGTTGTCCTAAAGCATTAGCTGCAGCTTTTGCAGTTGCTAAAGATACACCTAATATTGCGTTTGCTCCTAATCTTGCTTTAGTTTTAGTTCCGTCTAAAGCGATCATCTTTCTATCTACAGCTACTTGGTCAGTTGCGTCCATTCCTAAAACAGCTTCTTTGATTTCAGTGTTTACATTTTCTACTGCTTTTAAAACACCTTTTCCTAAGTATCTAGATTTATCTCCATCTCTTAATTCAACCGCTTCTCTCTCTCCTGTTGATGCTCCTGAAGGCACTGCTGCTCTTCCCATTGATCCACATTCTAATATTACGTCAACCTCTACAGTTGGGTTTCCTCTTGAGTCTAATATTTCTCTTCCTAAGATTTCTACGATTCTAGTCATGTTGTCCTCCTGAATTTTTTTATTATTTAATATGTATTAATAATAGTACATTTTTTTTCCTATGTAAAGATTAATTTTGTATCATTTTCAAACAAACTTAGATCAAAAAATGCCTGGAAATTATTTTACCAGCTTTTGTAGTCTACACTTATAAATTTGTTTTTTCAAATAAAAAAGATATAGAAAATTTCTATATCTTTTTTAGAACTATAATTTTTTCATCTCTTCCATTAACTTTTGATTTTTATAATCATAAACTACTCTGTCTTTTACTTTCTCAAAGTCAGCTTTTTCAAATTTTACTTCATTTGTCTTTTGGAATACATAGATTCCCTTTTCAGTCTTTATTACACCGATTTCATTTAGGTTAGATTCAGATATTTTTTTAGCCAATAGATCTTCATATCCCAAAGATTTGATATATCCATCTTTCTTTATATCTAAATATTCTGCAGTTTTATACTTTGAATATGCTTTTTTACTGGCCTTTTCAAAAGTTAATTTATTGGTCTTCAAGTCTTCAGCCACTGTATTAGCTGTTCCTAATACCTTTTTAAAAGTTTCTTCTCCTGAACTTACTTTTATCAAGATGTGAGAAGCTTTAACCTGACCTTTTTCCTCATCTTTATTCTCTACAAAGATAATATGATACCCAAACTTAGATTTAACCACTTCTGGATATACTTTCCCTGCTTCACCTTTAAAAGCTGCTGTTTCAAATTCAGGAATCATTTGACCCTTTCCAAACCATCCTAAATCTCCACCATTAGGTGCACTTGGTCCCTCTGAGTATTTTTTAGCCATCTCAGAAAAATTAGCAGCGTCTGCCTCTTTCAAGACCTTGTCAGCTCTTTCTTTAGCCTCTTCCATATCCAGGTCTGTTGGCTCCACAACGAAATTAATTATATTTGCGTCAACACTGGCCTCTACATTGTAAACTTCTTTGTTTTCATTAAAAAACTTTTTAACTTCTGCATCATTCACTACAATATTTTCTTTAATGTTATCTACAAGCTGTAATTTAAGATCCATTATTTGGTTCATTGTCGGCAGAGTTTCATCTTTTTCAGCCCCTCTATCCATTGCAATTTTTGCCAACTTAATCTCATCTTTTATACTGGCTATAGATTTAACTTTTGCCTCATTGTAGTCTTTAACACCATAGAAAGATTGGTACAACGCACCCTTTATGATATCTATATTAGTTATCTCAAATCCATCTTCTTCAAACTCTACAGTAGGCAGGATGTTCCCGTAGTTTTCCCTGATATCATCCAATTCAGCCTTTCTTTTAGCTGCTTCTACTAATTTAATCAACTCTTTATTTCCATTTACTTCCTTTAGGTTTTTTTCAATAAGAGGTTTTGCCTCCTCATAAGTTTTACCTAAATACTCTATATATTTACCTTTTTCATATTGAGATATTTTCTCCTCTTCAGAGATCTTAGCATTTTTAACGATCTTATCTCTGGTTTTTTCCACTAAGATAGAGTTCCTAATAGATGTTTCAAAAGTTTTCTTGCTGTATCCTTGTGCACTTAACATTCTTTTAAACTGTTCTTTATTTGAAATTTGTGCTTCTATAGCACCGACTTTTGTCTTTACTTCTGAACTGCTCACCTTAACTTTAAGATCATTTCCAATTTCTTTCAAAAGTTCATTGGTTAAGATGTTATCCACTGCTAATAT
>JAUXGP010000310.1 GCA_030621995.1 Psychrilyobacter sp. | reverse complement strand
GAAAGATATGATCCCCTTTACCTCAGGATGAAATTCATCTCCTATAAAGATGATCTTATATCCATCTTTTTCATGGTTTATAAGTTCTTCCCTGCTTCTTTTTACAAAAATACACGCTACATCATACATTCTAACATTTTTTTGATTTAAAATCTCATATATTTTTTTTATTGTACCATGGGCACGAATTATTACAGAATCACCCTCACGGATTTCATCTCTTGCTTCCAGAACCTCTTCCTCTGTGACAACTATAATACCCTTAGACTTTAATTGCTCTATCACCTGTTCATTGTGAACTAACATCCCCAGCATATATACTTTTTGATCTGATTTTATGGTCTCAGCCAGATCTACAGCTTCCTTTACACCAAAACAAAACCCCATCTTCTCTGCTCTTTTTAATATATAATTATTCTTCATTAAAGGTATCTACTTCTACTAATTTTTTTAATGCTTCCAGTGCATCACCTTCATCTTCACCGTCTGCTGTAATAGTTAATGTTCTTCCCTGCTCTGCCGCGAGCAGCATAAGCCCCATTATACTCTTGCCATTTATCTCCTCATCGTCACAAATAACCATTATCTCTGAATCATATTCAGTAGCTATCTGTACAAATAATGAAGATGGTCTTGCATGCAGACCTGCTTTATTTCTGATTTCCACTTCTATCGTTTTCAACTGTAATCACCTCTATATATATTCTTTTAAAATCTCTTTAACTTCCTTTGCGTTATTGCAATTTAATAGTTTGGGTTTTAATTCCCTTTGAAGTTTCCCTTTATCCAGTCTTAAAATAGTTCTTTTTGCCATGGGTATATATGTAGATAACATACTGAATCTACATATCCCAAAACTCATAAGTGCTGCTATAGCCATTGGGTCATTGGCCATCTCACCACAAATACTTATTTTTTTATTTTGTTTTATCGCTTCCTCAGCTATATAATTTATAGTCCGGAGAACTGCAGGTTCAAAATAATCATTCAAGTAAGCTACATCGGCACTGAGTCTGTCTGCCGCCATCACATACTGGGTCAGATCATTTGTTCCCAGACTAAAGAAATCTACATATTCAGAAAATTTGTCTATCAAAAATGCTGTCGAAGGCACCTCTACCATTATCCCTGTTTCTATATAACTCGCATACTCTAATCCCTCTTTATCCAATTCTTTTTTTACCGAAGCTAATATTTTTTTTATCTGGATTATCTCCTGCAGATTGGATATCATAGGGAACATCACCTTGATACTCCTGCCCTTGGCTACCCTTAATATTGCCCTTAACTGGGTTCTGAATATATTTTCATGGGCCAGGGTAAACCTGATCCCCCTGAATCCCAAAAATGGATTTTCTTCAATGGGCATCTCATAATACGGCAGTTGTTTGTCTGCTCCTATATCCAGAGTTCTTATGATGAGGCCCCTCTCCCCTTCTAATTTTTCCACCTTTTTATAGGCTCTTTCATAGAGTTCTATCTGCTGCTGTTCAGTGGGGAAAAACTCACTTTCCATATATAAAAATTCTGTTCTGAGGAGTCCCACTCCATCTGCCATGGTGTTATTTAAAGAAAGCAGGTCAGTTATCCCTCCGATATTAGCATTTAAGATTATCTCAACACCATCTGTAGTCACAGCCGGCAACCCCTTTAATTTTTTATTTTCTTCCACTATAGCCTCTAATTTTTTTTGTTCTTTTTTATATTCTGCTACCTGCTTCTCAGTAGGATCCTTGATTACACAAGGTTCACCCTTTCTGGTATCTAAGATTATCTTATTTCCCCACTCCATTCGAGATACATTTTTTACCCCCATAAGGGTAGGTATCCCAAAAGTCTTGGCTAAGATAGCCACATGAGAGGTTGCTCCACTATATTCTGTAACCATTCCCAATAGGTTGATGTTGTTGTGGTGCATCTTAAATAGCTCTGAAGGCAGGATCTCCTTCGTTATGAGGATCTTGTTGTCCAGTTCATGAAGTTCACAGTTTTCCACCATCAATTGGCCTATTATTTTTTCACCGACATCTTGAATGTCCACAGCTCTCTGTCTGTAGACAGGATCTTTCATGTCTTTGAACATATCTACATAAAATTCCACTACATCCGCTACTATTTTCTCAATATTAACCAATTCATTTTTTAATCTTTTACCTATTTCCGACAATAATACAGGATCATCTAATATCATAAGATGTACATTGAGGATCTTTAAATCATTACTGTTTACCTTCCCCTTTAGTGATGATTTTAAAAATTTAAGTTCTTGTTTGGCATTTTTTATAGCCGTCTCAAACCTATTCATTTCATCCTCTAACATGTGGGGTTCTATGGTATACTCCTCGATTCCCATTTGCTTTTTACTTCGCAGATATGGTTCTCCTATTACTATACCTTCAAAAATAGCCTTTCCCATTATCTTTTCCATATACTTGCCCCTTTTAATTTATTATTCCCTATAATTATATTCCATTTTGATAGTTTTTTCAAGGGCTACTACAATTATAG
>JAUXGP010000056.1 GCA_030621995.1 Psychrilyobacter sp. | reverse complement strand
GGCCTCCGACTTAAAGCTCCTATAACCTTGATGGTTGTTCCATCGTTTTCTCCGTTTATCTCAATTCCATATCCATATCTTCTGAGTTCCATCTGGATATCTGCTGCACTGTATTTTTCGTACAGATCTTCATCATAGAACTTCTGAAAATCCGCTGCCTCATACCAAGCTCCTACCCCATATTCCCTATAGAGCTGTTCCCATGGAAACATCGGTCCCGGATCTTGTTTTCTCGTAGGTGCTATATCCGAATGTCCCAAGATATTTTTAGGGGATATCTTATATTCCTTCACCAAATCTTGGAGGAGTCTGCCTATTTTTTTTATCTGATGATCCTCATAGGGGTAAAATTCCCTGTTAGCTATATTTTTAACTTCATTCTCTGTGTCCAGATCTACAACTGTTTTTTTATATCCCTTGTTGACTATCTCTATTCCTATGGAACTGTCATTTAGGTTGGTTCTCCCTGCAAATTCACTCAGGCCTGCATGCCATGCCCTTTTTTCAAGGGGAACCAGCTGGTATATGGAATCCCACCTTTTATCCGTCACCAAATAATGAGCACTCACCTGTCCCATAGTCAATGCCCTGATGGATCTTTCTGTATCTATAGCAGTATAGTGGAGTATTATAAATTTAACCCTTTCATTGTATCCTGTTGCTTTATAGGTCTTATTATCCACCTTATAACAAGAGGTAAAAATTAACGCTCCTATTATCAGTAATATCATCCTTATCATCTTTTACCTCCTCATAACAACCTTCAACTCTCAATTTCCCATTATCAATTGCCTTAACTTTATTATACCCTATTTCCCAGCTTATCTTCTGAAAATTTGTTATTATATTCAATATAGTGTAAACTTCTAGTAATCATTTTAAATATATACAAATGGAGGCTTTTATGAAATTACTGATAATACTTATGACCCTTTCTTTTCTTATCTCTTGCGGTAAGAAAGAAGTTGAAAAAAAGGAAGAAACATTTAAACTCATCGGAACGAGAGAGGTTAAAAATTTAGGAGCTACAAGCTATACCTATGAACATATAAAGACAGGTGCTCACGTTATTTATTTAGACGACCAATCTCCTGAAAAAGTTTTTGGTATTGCATTTAAAACTCCCGTAGTGGACGACAGCGGGGTAAATCATGTGTTTGAACATGCTGTTTTACAGGGATCCAAGAAATATCCAGATAAAAATCTGTTCTATGAACTGGATACCAAAAACATCCCGTCATTTTTAAATGCCATGACCGGACAGGATTATACAGTCTATCCATTTTCAGCAGTGGAACCAAATTCTTTTAATAATCTGCTGGATATCTATTTAGATGCTGTCTTCAACCCCTTGGTATTAGAAGATGAAAACACCCTGAAAAGAGAGGGATGGAGATATGACAGAAACCCTAATAACGATGAATTAATCATAAACGGGATAGTCTATAATGAGATGAAGGGAGCTTTTTCCAATCCATATAGAAACCTGTCCTTTAGAATGAATAGACTGATGTACCCTGATGATATGGCTAACTACAGATTTTCTTCTGGCGGCTTACCCAGCAGTATTCCAAATCTGGATTTAGATCATCTGAGAAAAACTCATAAAAAATATTACACTCCTTCTAATTCCATTGTAGTCTTAGCAGGTAAACTGGATATAAAGAAAAAACTGGCTAAATTAGATGAATATTACAGCCAATATGACAAGACAGAGGTCGCTGCAATAGAGACTCAAAATACACAGTTAAAAGATGAGTTCCACAACGAGACTTATCCAGCCCCTAAAGGGTCACCAAATATCTATATCTATGGAACCCTTATGAAACCTAAGACATCTCTGCCGGAACTTATGTTCATAACATCTCTTCTGGCTGACTATGAGATTTCCCCGCTGAAAAAATTATTTGTGGATGAAAAATTCAGCGGTAGTTTCGGACTGTATAATGACAGCACCATCCAGCCTAGAGGATACTATCTTATCCAAGGTGCAAAAAAAGAAGAGGTAGCTGAATTCAGAAAGTTAATGGATGCCAAGATGATTGAGATCGCTGTGGAAGGAATAGACCCGGAGATAGTTGATCTGGCTCTGAGAGATTACAAAAAACAACTGGCAAAATCTCAATATTCCAAGGAAAGAGCCTCCGATCTTACGACAAGTGTGGCTACAAGTTATTTTTATTATGATAAACCGTATTTATTTATCTCTGACGATAAGATAAAAATATTGGAGGACTTAGCTGCTAACCCTGAAAAAATTAAACAACTGATAGGTGAATATTTTGTAGATAACACCAATAAATTAGAGATTTTCTTTACTCCGGACGAAAGTCTTTTGTCTGAAAATGAAACTTTGGAAAAGGAAAAATTAAAGAAATTTGAAAAAAATCTAAACAGTAAAGAATTAGAAAGTTTAAATAAAGATATTAAAAAATTTAACGCCTGGTCAAAGGAACCTGTAGATAAAGAAATCATAGACTCTATTCCCAGTGTAGAATTAAAGGACCTTTCTAATTCTGAGATTCCCACTGTAAAAAGAAGGGAAGAGACAGTAGGCGGGGTCACATTTGTAGACAACGATATCAATACCTACGATATCAACTTAGTTTCTTTAAAATTTGATGCCAGCGGTTTGGATCAGTCTGAAAAATTAGATTCAGAGTTATTTTCATATCTGATGTCAGCCAGCAGTACCAAAGATTTCTCCTTTGAGGAGGTATCCAATAATTTAACTAAATACTTTTTCAAACTAGGCTTAAACAACAGGACTGTCCTTTTAGATAACGACAGTATCTCCAGAAGGTATGTAATAAATTTTGAATATCTTCAGGATGACAGTGCAGAAGTATATAACACACTGGAAAATCTGTTTTTAGAGGGTAATTTTGATAATAAACTGGAGATCAAAAAAAGATTAGAAACTCTCCGGGACTCTATCCTGACTAACTCTTCAGATGCTAATGTTATCAACAGGATGTCGGTAATCAAAGCTATGTCTATGATCAACCCAAACTATAACTACTATTTAGATGAGGAAGTCAATTTTGGCGGGAGGGGTTACTATATCTATCCTCCTATGCTGACTAAGATAAATAATATTCTGGACAATTATGATGACAATTTCCCTCAATTACAGGAGGATATGAAGAAAATAAAGGAGAAAATATTTAATAAGCATAATTTACTTATCTTCTATGCCAACAGGGGCAGCTATGAAAATTTTAAAACAGATATCAGCCCTCTGCTGAGTAAGATGAAAGACATACCTACCCCGAAAAAAAGTTATGGAAAGTTAGAAAATTCTAAATTAGCTATTACAGTCCCCGCTCAGAATGGATCAACCTCTTGGGGGAATAACCTGCTGGATATGGGCTATGAATACAATGGAAAATATAAGATTATGTCTAATATGATCAACGAATATTTAAACAACAAGATCCGAGTACAAAATGGTGCCTATGGAGCCTGGTTCTATATCACATTGAATAGAGATATCGTAGCTTCATCTTACAGGGATGGAGAAGTGGATAAAACCATCACTACCTACGAGGACATACCGAATTATTTACAGAGTGAACTGGATATACAGCAGCAAAAATTTGACGGGTTTATCCTGAAAAGTATGGCAAAATACTACCAGGCTTATACTCCTGATACCCTTATGAACCTTTCATACACTCACTATTTGTATGATATAAGTTTAGAAGATATGGAACGGGAAAAATCTGAAGTTTTATCTACATCAAAAAAAGATATATCAGAATTTATAGAAATAATGACTAAATTCAGTCAGCAAAAATATTATTCCACTGTAAACAATGAAAATATCATAAAAGAAAAAGGAAATAACTCTCACTTCGATGAAGTTATTGAGTTTGAGGAGATAAAGTAAGATAACCCCAAAATATAAGTAAATAAATTAAAGCAAAAAGCTGTGGAAGATTCCACAGCTTTTTTACTTTAATTACTTTTTTTATTTAGTTGCGTCTAATTTTTCTTCTAATTTTGAATTGTTTTTATCTTCTATCTTTTTATGAGATTCAGGCTCTACTAACCAAGATAAAAATAATAGCCCTATTTTCCCTCCAGAAGACAAAGTGTCAAATGGAGGTGCTTCTTCTCCTTTATTTTTATAATAATCAGAGTCGCCTTTTTCTTTAGAAGTATCTATATTATGCTTAGGAGCCTTTATATTATAATCAAAAGTTTTTGCCTCGCCATTAGACTCTAGTTCTAAACTAATCTTCTCTATCTCTTTATATTTCACCTCTTCTGAAAAAGAATTTATAGAGATAACTGTAATTAACAACAATATTATATTTTTCACTATTTCCCCTCCTCCATTAAGTCATTATAGAAATAATCTGTTATCTCTAATATTTTGTGAAATTCTACATTTTTTTACTCAGGTTATATTA
This sequence comes from Psychrilyobacter sp., assembly GCA_030621995.1. Taxonomy (GTDB): domain Bacteria; phylum Fusobacteriota; class Fusobacteriia; order Fusobacteriales; family Fusobacteriaceae; genus Psychrilyobacter. The sequence goes on along the minus strand of JAUXGP010000056.1, from coordinate 4,541 downwards.
ACAGACTATATCTTATATTTCAATAATATATTTGATTTTTGATTTTTTTTAAAGCATCATTAAATAGCCGTTATTATACTTTTTTATTTGAGGAGGTTGTCATGAAAGAATTTATTGATAGTCATTGCCATATATTTAATATTGTTGATATTCCATTATATGAAACTATTCAAGGAAAGGTAAATTTTAATACTTTTTCAAAACTTTTTTTAGGAACTGCTGTACCTTTAACCGGTGGATTGTATGCTGCCAGTAAAATGAAAGAAATAGAAAAAAAGAAAGATTTTATTAAATTTTTTGAAAGAAGTTTAGAAGATAGTATCTTTAAATTTGAAAAACATCTATTAGAATTAACCGGTGATAATACAGATATATTAATAACCCCCTTAATCATAGACTTTGATTATGTGAAAGAAGATGAGGATAATTTTTCTAATTTAGAAGCCCAGACTAAAAGGTTATTGAATGCCATCAATAAGGCCTCACCAGAATTAAAAATAAAAATATGCCCGTTTATAGGTTTTGATTTAAGAAAGTTAATCTTAACAGATGGACTGCAGCAAATACAAAATTTATGGGCAACTTACGGGTTTTCTCCAAAAAAAAATACAACTATCAAAGAAATTAAAAACGGAAGTATCTTAGGTATAAAATTATATCCTCCAATGGGATTTAACCCTTACCCTGCAGAAAATAAGGAAAGATATTTAGAATTTTACAGGTGGTGTGTTGAAAAAGATATTCCTATTACTGTTCATTGTCAGGAAGGAAGTTATGGAGGAAGCAGCTCAAAAAAAGAGATTAAAAATTTTACAAACCCTTTAAATTGGCTGAAACTTTTCAACGATAATCCAGATCTTAAAAATTTAAAAATAAATTTTGCACATTTTGGAGGGGATGATGGTGTGGAGGATATGCTGGACCCTTTAAAAATTTGGGTAGGAGGTATAGATAAAAATTCATGGACCTACACTATAATAAAATTACTTCAAAAATACCCAAACACATATTCTGATATATCAGCATATAATTATGGGAAGGACAAACTAAATGATTTTTCTCATAACCTTAAAAAAGTTATTGAATTAGACTATAAAGGGAAATTTAAAGAGGGGGAGTTTAAACTTAAAGATAAACTTTTATGGGGTTCTGATGTACCTATGGTTTTATCCGATGATTCCTACAAAGGACACTATAAAAATTATTTTAATAAATTTGAAAAGGTAGTTAAGTCAGCAAATATCAGTGATCCCGATAAAAAAGAATTTTTAGAAAACCTTATTACGAACAACCCCAAGGAGTTTTTAAATTTAAAATAGCTCCTTCTATATATCTAAAAAAGCTGTGGAATTTCCACAGCTTTTTATATTAAATTACATATTTTCTTTTACTTTTGCTACTATATCCTTAGCTCTTAATCCATATTCATCTAATAATTGGCTACCTGTTCCAGATTGACCAAATTGATCATAGATTCCTAATTTCTTGATAAGAGTCGGGTGAGTTTCTCCTAAGAATTCAGAGACTGCTCCTCCTAATCCTCCTATTACTGAATGCTCCTCACAAGTCACAATAAACTTAGTCTCTTGCGCTGCCTTTAAGATAGTAGAACCATCCAATGGCTTGATTGTAGAAACATTGATTACTCTGGCTGAGATTCCCTCTGCTTTCAGTATTTTTGCTGCTTCCATAGCTTCATGAACTAACATCCCTGTTGCTGCAATTGTAACATCAGTTCCCTCGATTAGAGTATTAGCTATTCCAATCTCAAATTTATAATCAGTATTTAAGTAGATATCTTCAGTGTCTAATCTTCCAGATCTGATATATACAGGTCCGTCATATTCTGCTGCTGCGAATACCATTTGCTTAGTTTCTTCAGCATCTGCAGGACATAATACTACCATTCCCGGGATAGATCTCATAAGAGACATATCTTCTACAGATTGGTGTGATCCTCCGTCCTCTCCTACAGAGATTCCTGCATGGGTAGGACATACCTTTACATTTAATTTAGGATAAGCTATTGTATTTCTAATTTGCTCAAATCCTCTTCCTGCTGCGAACATTGCAAATGTAGAAGCAAATGCTACCTTTCCGGTAGTTGCAAATCCTGCTGCTGTAGCCATTAGATCCGCTTCTGCAATTCCTACATTAAAATGTCTTTCAGGGAATTCAGCTTGAAATATTGCAGTCTTTGTAGATTTAGATAAGTCTGCCTCTAAAACCACTACATCTTTATTTATTCTTCCTAATTCAGCTAACGCCTCTCCGTAAGCTTGTCTTGTAGCTTTTTTACTCATTTTTTCGGCCTCCTATTAGTTAGTACAACATTCTACGTGACTTAATTCTTCTAATGCTTGCTCAGTTTGCTCTGCTGTAGGAGCTACTCCATGGAATCCACATACATCTTCCATAAATGAAACGCCCTTACCTTTAGTAGTCTTAGCTATAATCATTGTAGGCTGACCTTTATGAGCCTTAGCAGCTTCTAAAGCTCCTAATATCTCCTCAAAGTTATGACCATCTATCACGATTACATTCCAACCAAATGCTCTCCATTTTTCATCCAATGGCTCAACACCCATTACTTTATCTACGTTTCCATCTATTTGTAAGTTATTAGAATCTAAGAATGCACATACGTTGTCAAGATTAAAATGAGCCGCTGTCATAGCTGCTTCCCATACCTGACCTTCCTGTACTTCTCCATCTCCTAATAATACATATGTTCTATATGATTTATTGTCTAATTTAGCTGATAATGCCATACCGTTTGCTACTGATAACCCCTGTCCCAATGAACCTGTTGAGATATCTATTCCCGGTAATTTCTTCATATCCGGATGCCCCTGTAATGGTGATCCAAATTGTCTAAGTGTTTCCAATAACTCTCTATCAAAATATCCCTTTTCTGCTAATGCTGCATATAATACCGGTGCTGCATGCCCCTTTGATAATACAAATCTATCCCTGTCTTCCATCTTAGGGTTTTTAGGATCTATATTCATCTCATTGAAATATAGTGCACTTACTATATCCGCTGATGATAGTGATCCTCCTGGATGACCTGATTTTGACTTACAAATCATAGTCACAATATCTTTTCTTATCTGTGTAGCTTTTTCCGTTAACATCTTGATATCTGCCATTTTAACTCCTTTTTTAATAAAAATTAGTGTACATTATTTGTTTTTTCTAACAATATTATATGTAATATACTAGTTATTGTCAAGTTATAAAAAATAGTACAGAGTTCAGAATTTAGAATTTCTAACTTAAAATTCACCACTAACTCTGGATTCTGCACTATTAATTTAAATTTATTTTACCCCTTCCCAATCTGCTAAGAATTTAGCTATTCCTGCATCTGTTAATGGGTGTTGTGTCATTTTTTCAATTACTCCTAATGGCATAGTCCCAATATGTGCTCCAGCTTTAGCTGCTTCCTTGGCATGTAACGGATTTCTTATGCTTGCAGCAATTATCTCTGACTTTATATTGTGTACATTAAAAATTTGTACGATCTCTCTGATTAATTCTATCCCGTCCACTCCGATATCATCCAATCTGCCTAAAAACGGCGATACAAATGTAGCTCCGGCTCTGGCAGCTAAAAGTGCTTGATTAGGAGTGAAGATTAAAGTTACATTAGTTTTGATCCCTTTTTTAGATAGTGCCGAACAAGCTTTTAATCCTTCTACTGTCATAGGCACTTTAATGGTGATATTTGGATGGATCTTGATCAAGTCTTCAGCTTCCTCCAACATCTTAGGAGCTTCTAGTGCGATTACCTCAGCACTTATAGGCCCGTCTACAATAGATGTTATCTCTTCAACAACTTCTTTAAATACTCTTCCCTCTTTTGCAATAAGAGACGGGTTTGTAGTTACCCCGCAGATAACACCCATGTCATTAGCTTTTTTTATGTCTACTACATTTGCCGTATCGATAAATATTTTCAATTTTATTCCCCCTTGAATGTTTGCTTATGCAAACATATTTAATAGTTGATAATTAAATTTAAAATCATAAGTATTCTAACCCTCAATTACATCTAAGGAAATATACTTATTTTTTCATTAATTCCCTACAATTTATGCCCCAATAAAATTTAATTCTATAAGTCATTTTACTACAGTTAATGACTTATAAATATGCCTTTTGTCCTAAAACTCATTAGAATTATAAATGGGTAGAAATATATTTCTACCCATTTTAAAACATTATCTTTATTTTGTGATCAATTTTAATTCTACCGGTATAAATTTAGGAGTTTGTTCTCCTTTTATTATTCTATTTGCAGTTTCTACCCCTTGAGACCCTATCAATCTAGGCTGTTGAGCTACAGTTGCTGCCATCTCGCCTTTTTCTACTGATTTTACAGCATCTGCAGTAGCATCAAATCCTACCACTAAGATATTTTTATTGTTTCCAATAGCTCGAAGTGCTCCCAAAGCCATCTCATCATTATGAGCAAACACACCATCTATTTTTGGCTGAGCCTGAATCATATTTTCCATTACATTAAGTCCCTTAGT
>JAUXGP010000086.1 GCA_030621995.1 Psychrilyobacter sp. | reverse complement strand
TTTCTATACCCAAAATTTATCCCCCTATAAATCTTTATTTAATAGATAAATAATACCATTATTTAGTGATTTTTTCCACAAAAAAACTCCTAATTGATTTTAGGAGTTCCTCGTATTTTACAATTAAGACAGTAAATCCAAGATCAAACTTGATTTTAGAATTTTCCTCTCAGAATATATCCCCTTCCCTGAAGGGATTCGATGTGGTTATCAAAGGTAGAAAGTTTATTTTTGAGCTTTCTTATATATACATCTATGATCCTGTTTCCTGGAATAAATTCATCCTCCCAAACCCTTTCATAGATATTCATCCTCGAGAGAGCCACTCCCCTATTTTTTGCTAAAAAAACAAGAAGGTTATACTCTGTTTTGGAGAGCTTGATCTCCTCTCCTCCCTCCTTTACACTATTAGCTGAAAGATTCATAATAATATCTCCCACCTGAAGAACCTCCGCCTTTGCAGCAGTTTTTCGCTCCACCGCTCTTATTCTGAGAATCACCTCAGCTATATTAAAGGGCTTCTTTACATAATCATCTGCCCCTCTCACAAACCCATCCACTATATCCTGCTCCTCCGTCTTTCCTGTGAGCATTATTATGTGGGGTGTTCCATAGACTCCCGGATGATTTCTTATTTTTTCACAAACTTCTAATCCATCTATCCCCGGCAGATATAGATCTAAAAGTACAAGCTGCGGGCTCATATTTACTATTGTTTGCAAGGCAGCTTCCCCGGATGAAGCTGCACTCACATCAAATCCTTCTTCTTTTAATTTTTTTTCTAAGTGATTTCTTGTTACAAGACTGTCCTCTACTATTAATATTTTCATATGCCGTCCTCTCCAATCTTCTCCTTTAAACTATTCCATCTGACCTCTATACTCTTTAGATATTTAACCTTTTGCTCAAAATTCTCTGAATCTTTTTCAATTTCTTCCAGAAGAATTCTTATTTTATCCTCTTTCAGATATGAAAACTCCCCTTTGAGCTTATGTGCATTATACCTTATTTTTTCATATGATTTTACTTCCAGGGCTTCTTTTAGCTGTAAAAGTCCTTGTGGTATTTCCTCTAAACAATCAGCTATTATCCCTTCGTTGCCCAGTTCATTGACAAGCCTTTCAACTTTTAGCTGGGGCACAAGATTCTCAATTGCCTCTATAAGATCATCTCTCTCAAAAGGTTTGGTTACATAGGCATCCAGCGACCCCTTTAAAGCTTTTATTCTATCTTCTAAGAATGCATTTGCAGTTATAGCCACAACCGGGAGTTTCATATTTATCTTTTTTATCCTTTCAGCCAGTTCATACCCATCCATCTCAGGCATCTGTATATCTGTAAATACAATATCTACCTCATCTGTTAATAATTTTAAAGCTTCAGAACCCCTGGAAGCAGAAATAACTAGTATTCCAACCCCTTCTAAGAGATCCTTTAATACATTTAAATTTAACCTGCTGTCATCGACTATTAATGCTTTGATATTCCTTGTTTGGATCTCTATCTGTTCTTGATTTATCTTCTCCATATTTCTATGGATCTTCCAGTTAAATAATGGATTCATACAAATAATAGAGACTTTTTCAAGCTCCATAGGTGTATCACATACAACTGTACAGTCTAAAATATGTTTTTCTGGCAAATAAAGATCTTCTCCTATAAAAATGTGTGGATAATCGTGGACCACTTCCCTATCCTCAGACAAGTCTATAAACTCCTCTTCATCTGACACAATTATATAAGGGCAATTATAATCATTTCCAAAATTTTGAAAAAATTCTTTTACTTTATTGGACGCTGTATACAAAATAAAGCCTCCAGTACTGGGCTCTAAGTTATCTTTTCCTTCTGGAAGAGACAGTTTAAAGTAAAAACTGCTTCCCAGACCTAGGGTGCTCTGAACCATAAGCTTTGATCCCATTAAAGATAAGAATCTTGATGTTATTGCCAGGCCTAATCCTGTCCCCTCATACTCCCTTGAATTTCCTTGCTGTCCCTGAATAAAATCTTCAGTTATCTTATCTACCATATTCCTGGGGATACCTATTCCTGTATCTGTTACTCTAAAGTGAATATCCCCAGATTCATCCATTTTAATACCAATAGTAATTTCACCTTTATGGGTAAATTTAACTGCATTTCCTATTAGATTAATGAGAACCTTTCTCAGAGCTAACCGGTCTCCCACTACAAAGTGGGGTATATCCTTTGAACAAATACAGATAAGCCTTAAATTTTTCCTATTTATTAAACTCTCAAATATTTGAAGAACCTCAGTCAGGGTTTCCCTCAAAGAAAACTGATTCCTGTGAATTTCTATTTTATTTGCCTCAATCTTAGAAAAATCAAGGATATCATTTATGATCTCTAATAAATGATGGGATGCTCCTCCTATGACTCCTATCTTTTCGCTTATTTTTCTATCCATGGGAAGATATTTTAGGGTTTCTACTGTACCTATTATACCACTGAGAGGTGTCCTTATTTCATGGGACATGTTTGCTAGAAAACGTCCCTTTTCCAAACTGGCCTCTTCTGCCATGAGTCTTGTTTGGGTGAGCTCCTTTACAAGCTTTAGTCTGCTTATTATCAGATAAAACATAATAAAGGAAACCATTATTGTCAGGTGGAAGGAGATTATTATTTGATTGAGGTTTCTCTTATCAATTACAAAAAAGTGACCATCCATATTGTAAAAGGAGTATCCTCCCTCTAAGAGAAAGTAGTTTAATTTATACTCTTTTGCCTTGGGGTAGTTAAAAAATAACCTTTCCTTTACAGAGCCCCTAGGGGGAGAAGTGTCAGGATATAATACCATAACAAACTCATCTCTGGGAGTGTATCTATATCCGTAAACAGGATAATTAAGGTTATTTAAATCCGAGGTTTTCCTTCTGTCTTTAACAACAAGTGCTATTGCCTCTCCAAATTCTTCTTCATTTTTTGCCATAGAAAAATTTGAGAACTCTATCCTCGAAAAACGCTCCTTCAGGTTATTTATCTCTTCCCCTTTGAAACCTAAAAGGTAGATCTTCTCTATTGTAGGCTGGAGATAAATTATTTTTTCAAAGTAGGCTTCCAGCCCATGAGAAATGGGAAGGATTCCCTTTTTTTTTCCTATATTCATTGAGGGTTCTAACCCAAACATTGCCACACATATTACTATATATAAAAGCATAATTATTCTTTTCATTTTTTCCTCCTCAGAGGCATTATATCTTTTTTTTGAAATAAAATCAAAAGTTAACAATATGTTAACAAGTCCATACTATACTTATTGTGAACTTAAGGTTCTTAAAGAAATCGTAATGGTGTAAAATTTATCAATATTTAAAAAAATCATTACACAATATATTAGGGAGGAATTTATGAAAGGAAAATTAGGATTTTGGAGTATTGTACTTTTAGGTATTAACTGTATTATCGGTACGGGGATTTTTGGATTACCGAGTAAAGCTTATGCTATGATTGGTGATGCAAGTGTCAGTGTAATTATTTTTGATGCGTTATTGGTTATTTCTATTGCTTTGTGTTTCGCAGAAGCTGCTGGTCGTTTTAAAGTAAATGGAGGTCCTTACATCTATGCTAAGGAAGCTTTTGGAACATTCTTTGGTTATGAAGTAGGTCTTATGAAATGGCTGATGGGAATTATCGGCTGGGCTACATTTGCAGTATTTTTAGGAAACAGACTTGCTTTAGTTTTTCCTGCCTTTGACACTTCATTTGGCAGAATGGCTATTGCAATTTCTAGTATTATTTTCTGGAGTATAATTAATTTAATGGGAGTTAAATCTTCTAAAATAGTTAATAATATAGTTACTCTAGGTAAATTAATACCGTTATTTTTATTTATTTTTGCCGGGATATTCTTATTTGGTAAGGTTGATCCAGCTACCTTGACTGAAACTGTTAATGCTGCAGCAGCACCTAATGGAAATACCTTAGTAGAAGCCGCGATATTATTTTTCTTTGCTTTTACAGGTTTTGAAGCTATCGGTATCGCAGCCGGAGATATGATTGAGCCTCAGAAAAATCTTCCTAAGGCGATTGTAGTAGTAATGTTAATTGTATCAGCTGTTTATATTGCTATCCTATTAATATGTATGAAAGTGCTGGGACCATCTCTTGCTTTCAGTAAGGCTCCTGTTGCAGACGCAGCCGGCGTTCTTTTAGGAAGTACTGGAAAATCATTTATTATGACAGGTATATTGATATCAATCATAGGAATAAATATGGCTGGTTCTTATACTTCTACTAAGTCTGGAGTAGCTTTAGCTGAAACAGGTCTTGTTCCTGAGTTTTTCTTAAAAACTAATAGTAAAGGGGTTCACTATAACGCAGTTCTTGCATCGATGATCGGAACTATGATCCTGGCAATGAGCGGGAGTTTTACTGTCCTTGCATCTATCGGTGTTATTGTTAGATTCATCCAATATATCCCAACCTGTGCTGCTGTTTTAATCTTTAGAAAAAGAGATAAGGAAAACGGAATAAAGCATGACGGGTTTACAATTCCATTTGGTCCAATTATTCCTATTATTGCTCTAGTTGTAAGTGTGATATTATTAATTAAAGCAGGGATAGCTTCTCCTCAAAAAATTGTTTATGGTTTAGGAGGATTAGTAGTTGTGGCTCCATTCTATAAATTCTCTAAGAATAGAATGGAAAAAGCAACAAAACAATCAGCACTTGGAGGTACCCAATAAATGAAAGTAATTGGTATTTCAGGAAATAAAAAGTTTTTAGATGGTTTTAATAGAGATTATGTTTTCGATCACTACTCCACATGTATTGAAAAGATCGGTGCTGTGCCGCTGATTTTACCAATAACTAATAAGGAAGAGGTTGCTGAAATATATGTCGATAAGATCGATGCTCTAATAATGACTGGGGGTATCGATGCGAACCCTTTCTTATATGGTGAGGAACTTGCAAAGGAAACTGAAGTGCCTTATATCCAAAGAGATACTTTTGATTTCTTGCTTATCAAGGCTGCACTTAATAAAAATATCCCTATCTTAGGGATATGCAGAGGGATGCAGATAATGAATGTATATTTAGGTGGTTCTTTATATCAGGATATCAAATACTATGGTGAGACCAATGTACAGCACGTGCAAAGATCAAATCACCATGAGCCTGTTCATTTTGTTGATGTGCAGAAGGATTCTATCCTTTGCACCCTCATTGGAGAAAAACAAATGGTCAACTCTGTACACCATCAGTGTATCAAAGAACTAGGAAAAGGACTTGTAACTTCAGCAGTATCCTCCTCTGATAAGATAATTGAAGCCTATGAATCTAATGGTAAAAACAAGATCCTGGGTATCCAGTGGCATCCTGAAATGATGTTTGCTGAGGGGAATAATGAAATGGAAGATATCTTCAGGTTTTTACTCAAATAGTTTTCATAGCTGCAGATAATTAGAAAAAAATATTCAGATTTGGAGGGTTTCTAAAAAAGAGACCCTCTTTTAAATTGAGCATATAGATGATATACTATCTGAAATATTATCAATATTAATTTTTATATAAGGAGGGCAGATTATGACTAATAAATTAGGTTTTTGGAGTATTGTTTTACTTGGAATAAATACCATTCTTGGATCAGGTATCTTCCTCCTGCCAGGAAGTTTTTATATAGCCTTAAATGAAAGAGGGTTTCTTTCTACACTAATTGTTATTGCTACCGTACTTTCTATCTCCCTTTGCTTTGCAGAAGCTTCTGGAATTTTTGAAGGTTATGGAGGTCCATATATATACGTAAGAGAAGCTATGGGAGAATTTATGGGGTTTCAGGTGGGATTTATGAAGTGGGTTATTTCGCTTCTTGCCTGGGCGACTATGGCTGTTGCTTTTGCAAATCTTTTGGTGTCCTTTTTAGATATAGGCCATATCCCCTATATTGAAAAGATCCTTGCAGGGCTCCTCATTGTCATCCTATCCTACATCAACTTTTTAGGAGTAGAATTAACAAAGAGTTTAAACAATATTGTCACCTTGGGAAAATTAGTTCCTATTATCTTATTCGTTTTTATAGGAATTAAATATATCGGGAAAAGTAACCTCATCTTTATGGCAAGGGAACCCGGAAGATTAATTACAGGGATTAAAGATCCTATTTTGATCTTATTCTATGCATTTACAGGTTTTGAATCAATTGCAGTAGCAGCCAGAGATATGAAAACGCCCCTTAAAAACCTTCCAAAAAGCATTATCAGTGTAATGATTGGTATAACAATACTTTATCTTATCCTTATTTTTTCTATCTTAGGAGTTTTGGGAGGAAATATAGCCCCGGATTCATATCCTATATTTCATGCTGCCTACCTTCTGCTGGGACCTCTTGGAGGAAGTTTTTTCTCATCTGGGATAATCATTTCTATTATTGGTATCAATATTGCATCGTCTTTTATAAGTCCAAGATCTATAGTAGCTTTATCTGAGAAAAATACCATGCCGGAATTCCTCTCCAGAAAAAATAAATATGGTACCCCTGGTGCGGCTATTCTCCTTACTGGCGGACTTTCATTACTTATAATTCTTATTGGCAACTTTAATACTTTAGCTTCATTTTCTGTAATTTCAAGAATTTCTCAATATCTACTTACATGCATAGCTGTCATCATATTTAAAAAACGAGGTATTAAAGGCTCTTTAATCTTACCAGGAGGATACCTTGTTCCTATTATTGCCTTGGTAACTATGGGTATTTTATTTTATAACTATCTAATTTACATAGTTACTATATTTTTAATATTTTTTCTCATTGGAAGATACTTTTATAGTTATGATAAAAAAAAATAAGCAGCTCAGTGACATATTTTTAAATTAAACATAGTAGTCCTTAAATTATTGAGCTGACTTTTTTAGACCAATCTATGATATAATATAAAGAAAAAAGGAGATAAAATTTATGACGTATAAAGCAGTTATTTCTGATTTAGATGGTACACTTCTAAATTCAGAACACAAAATTTCAAACTACACCAAGGCAGTTATTAAATCTATAATAGATAGCGGTATAAAGTTTTTTATCG
>JAUXGP010000026.1 GCA_030621995.1 Psychrilyobacter sp. | reverse complement strand
ATAAGTAAATAAATAACCTTATTTCCAATTTATAAGTATGAATTCTCCTTTAAATTTAATATTTTTATATTCCCTATCCAGTATTTTTACAAAATCATACTTATCCAAAGTGTAATCTTTATTGTTAAAATTAAAATTTGATCCCTTATTCAAAGAGAATATAAAGATCTTCTGACTGGTGAACAAATTACTTTCTCCATAAATTTTATTTAAATTCACCTCTACATTCAGAGGATCCCATATCAAATTAAAGTCCAGAACCTTTTTTTCATTTTCAGATCTTATCTCATCCTTTCCATGGAAGGAAAAAACATCATTTTCACATAGATCTATCAATTCATTCCCCCTGGTTAATCTCACTTTATTTTCAAGTATTATCAAGATCCTCCTATACCTGGCAAAATCTGAAAATTTACTCGATCCAGGTTCTATAGATGCACTGGATATTCTTATATTAAAATCTTCTGTATCTCTATAAAGTTCTTTTGTGATCCCGCCACTCCATTTTTTCTCCGATATCTCTTTTAAATTAATTTTTTTCATAAATATCTACCCCAAAATTAAATATCTGTCCAATCACATCCCGATCATATTTTTGCTATTTTTAATAAAAATACTGTCTATTTAAATTTTGAAATAAATATCCCTCCTAAAACTAAAAACATCCCAACTGCTCCACTGACAGTTATTACTTCATTTAAAAATAATGTACCGATTACAGCTGTTGTAGGGATTTCAACTAAACTAATTATACTGGCTTTTACTACGGGAATATAATTTATCGCTTTTAAAAACAAGAAAAATGCAATCCCTGTAGGCAGCAGCCCCAGTAAAAGTGAGGCAGTAATTATTTGATTATTGCTGTATTCCGACATTAAACTTCCAAAATCACAAAATAAAAATACCACCACGGCACCTACCCCGAAAGCATATGAAGTTATCACTTCAGTGTCATATTTTCCTTCTAATTTCTTGCTGAATATAGGGAACAAGCCATATGTTATCCCCGATAAAATCCCAAAACCAATCCCCACTACATCAAAATTTATTTTTTTTATATCCCCGTTAACTATTACAAATATACATCCGATCAAGGTAACAGCCAATGAGATCAAATTAAATTTTGTCAGTTTTTCTCTGAAAACAAAGCTGGAAAATATCATTGTAAATAACGGACCTGTACAAATTAACAATGTGGCTATTATCGACCCTGATATACTCACAGCATTATAATAAAATATATTTGTACAGGCTTGAGTTATCACCCCGATAATCAGTATATATATAAATCCTTTTTTATCTATTTTTAGTTTTTCTTTTCCTTTTTTGCATAAAAAAATACCTGTCAATAAAAATCCAAAAAACAGCCTGTTAAATGCTATCTCATACGGGGTTAATCCTAGACCCCCTAACACTACTCCCAGCCCTCCCATTGTTGCCCAAATTATACCTGCCAGCAAGGCAAAAAAACAGCCTTTTCTTTCCATGATTATCCCCTCCTTTTTATACTCGAATAGTACTCCTAAGTTACAAAATAATCAACCTTTTTTTTACTTATTTTTCATTTGTTTTTCGACCTATTTATTGGGTGAATAATATAATAAAAAACCTCTAAATTGAGCATCATTCAGATGTCTGATTTAAAGGTTTTCTAAAATAAATTTATCATGTATCCTAGGTGTTGGAAAAAGCTAAAATGGGGTGGAAGCAGTCAGAGGTGAGGGGTTCTTGAAATAAATTAGTAAATACAGGCTATTTACAGTATAATTATTTTAAAAACTACATATTCAACAGGGAGTGAGTCATGCTAAAAGAGATCAATTTTACCTTTAACAACTACATGAAGGCATTTAAATTCATAGGCCAAAACAAACTAAAGAAGTTTTATCTTATTCCGGGGATCATCAACATAATTCTCATAATTTCATTTTATTTCTTGAGCAGATTTATTGGAGGGACTTTAGTAGAGTTTGCAAACAATCTTTTAGGAGGAGATCTAAATTCATTTATCCAGTTTATTTTGAAATTTATTATCTATCTGACGATCTTTGCTGTCTATTATTTACTCTATAAAACATTGATTTTAATTGTCCTTTCTCCATTCTTAAGTTATATATCTGAAAGAACAGAATCAATTATTACAGGAAAAGAATTCAATTTCAGCCTGAAGGAAAACTTATACTTTATTAAAAGAGGGATAATAGTTACACTAAAATCATTTTTAAGGGAATTAGTCATGACCTGTATCATCCTGCTTTTGTTTTTTATCCCCCTTGTAAACACAGTGATTCCAGTATTATTATTTATGGTACAGTCATATTATATTGGGTTTTCATTTATCGACTATACTCTGGAACGGCATGATTTCGAAACAGGAACCAACATTGTACGCCAAAATCCGATATTTTTCCTAATCAACGGCGGGTTATTCACAATATTACTCTTTATCCCCCTCATAGGGATATTCATAGCACCACTGGTGACAGTGGTAGCTACTACAGTCGGAACATTAGAATTGATCGAACAAAATAAAAGGGGCTGATTCCCCTTCTAAGGCTCCCAAAAAACTTCCCCTTGTGTTTATACCTTCAGCATCGAAAAATAGCCAATAAGGAGTTCTTCTATCCATTGGAAACATTGATGTAGAGAGTCATGAAAGTGGAAAGGCCACTGGGTGGCCTAAAGAGCTACTGAATGGCCTTTTAGGCCACTCAGTGGCTCTTTTTTAGGATAAAATAGAGGTTAAATTACAGTAATCCTAAAAATCAGCAATTTTAAGGAAATATATTATATTTTCTATACTATAGTTCAAGACAGATCTAAGATAAAATTTCCTGACAGTCAGGAAATTTATTTATGGTATAATGGAACAATAAAAAAAGAATTCTTAAGGTAGAATCAAGGAGGGAATTGATGAATATATTGATGGCATTATCTCAGCTGGAAGTTACAGGAGCTGAAGTATATGCAGTTGAAATAGGAGAAAAACTGATAGACAGAGGACATAACCTGTACTTTGTTTCCGATACACTGACAAAAAAAAATAGGGGTGTATACTTCCCCCTTGCATTCAATAAGAGAAATATATTTCAAAGGCTGGATCAGATAACAAAATTAATAAAAATTATAAAGCAAAACAAGATAGATGTAGTCCACGCTCACTCTCGTGCCTCTGCCTGGAGTACAGAGATCGCCTGTAAACTCACAAAGACTCCATTTATAACCACTGTTCACGGGATGCAGCATGTTTCTAAGCATAGAAAAAGAAAACAACCCATTGGATACGGATATGCTGTCTGTGAAAATATACAAAGAGACTTGATAGAAACCTTTGATGTAGACCCTGCTATAATTAAAGTTCTTAGAAACGGGATAGATTTAACTAAATTTAAAATCTCAACTCCTCCTAAAAACTCTAAAAAAGTAATCTCTATCATAGGACGGTTGTCAGGCCCTAAAGCTGATATAACCTATAATCTGCTCTCTAATTCCATTGATTTGGATAATTACACAGTAAATATAATCGGAGGAAAAGACATCCCGGAAAGATTCGACAGGTTTAAAGACAGGGTAAATTTTACAGGATATATAGACAATGTCTATGAATATATGGCCAATTCCGATCTGGTTATAGGAGCCG
The DNA here is from genome assembly GCA_030621995.1 of Psychrilyobacter sp. Taxonomy (GTDB): domain Bacteria; phylum Fusobacteriota; class Fusobacteriia; order Fusobacteriales; family Fusobacteriaceae; genus Psychrilyobacter. The sequence goes on along the minus strand of JAUXGP010000026.1, from coordinate 8,080 downwards.
GGAGGGTAGCTATGGAAAGTTTACTCATGGGGAGACCCACTTTAGCCATTGGAGAAGCCAGAGAGATTGGCCTGATAGATATAGATACGGTATCTAACGCTTTAGCTTCTAATTTTGGAGATGTAGGAGACAGGACTCCCCATGATTTTGACTGGGATTTCATCAGATCTGAGATAGATCATGGTATGGAGCTGGAACAAACTCCTAAAGAGGTAATCGATCTTATTGTGGAAAATTTTAATATCGATAAGATCGTAGATATCCTGGAAAAAACATATCAAAGGGAATGGGTTCGGATAAAGAAATATGATATCCCTGTGATCATGTATCACAGAGTTATTCAAGATATAGATACGGAATCTGGAAAACACGGCACCTATGTGACTATAGATCAATTCAGAGATCATATGAAGATCTTAAAGGATGGAGGTTATATCCCGATTACCTTTGAGGATCTCTCTCTTATTCCCATCCACCAAAGGTTTGAAAAAAAATATATTATGCTGACTTTTGACGATGGCTATATAGATAACTATACCTATGCATTTCCCATATTAAAGGAATTTGGATTCAAAGCTGTCATCTATCTGGTTTCTGACAGAATCTATAATAAATGGGATGTCGACCTGACAGATGAAAAAACTTTTAAAATGATGGATCTGCCCATGTTAGAGCAGATGAGAGACAGCGGCCTCATTGAATTTGGTGGGCATACATTGAGTCATCCCAGGCTATCTAAATTAAGTGACGATGAGATGAAGGAGGAGATATTCAAAGACAAAGAGATCACTGAAAACAAACTGAATATCAAACTCAACTCCTTTGCTTATCCCTATGGTGACTTGGATGACAGGGCTAAAAAATTAGTCGGTGAGGCAGGTTATCCATACGGAGTCGCTACCGATTCAGGCTCATACTGCCTCAGTGATGATCTGTTTGAGATTAGGAGGATAGGGATCTTTCCTACTATTACAAATTTTGGGTACAAAAGGAAGATTCACGGGAACTATAATTTTATCAAGATAAAAAGGGAAGAAAAAAAGAAAAAATAAAAATGTAAGAGGAGTGCCTTGTGCCTCTCCTAAAAAAACTGAACCGCGAATTACACTGATAAACACTTTTTTTGACGCAGATTAAGAGCCGACTATAAAGCTGAATCAAAAAATATCCACTCTCTCTATTGACATCTACTAAATTTTAGAAGATACTTTTAGTAGCTAGATTTATAAGGGGGTAAGTTTTTTGATTGATAAATTGATAAGGGAAACTAGATCTTTTAGGAGTTTTGAAAGGGTAAAAATCAGTAAAAAAGAGCTGGAAGAAGTCATAGAGATAGCCAGATATTCCAGTTCTGCTAGAAATGCACAGTGTATAAGATATATCTTGATCTCTTCAGCGGAAATCTGTGACAAAATATTCCCGCATACTAAATGGGCTGGGTTTATAAATTGGAATCCTAAAAAAGAGGAATCCCCAGTAGGTTATATCTTGATGTTAAATGAAAAAAAAACAGGTATCTCTGAAACTTTATTTAATTTTGATATGGGAATTGCAAGCCAGAATATCATGTTGAAATTGAGGGAGATGAAGTATGGGGGATGCCTTATCGGTGCTTACAACAAACCTGTCATAAGGGAACTTCTAGAGATTTCAGATGACTATGATTTAGGAGTTTTAATTGCCATTGGAAAACCAAAAGAAACCGTAGAGATAATAGATACTACTTCCGATACCAGATATTTTAGATCCAATGATATCCACTATGTCCCTAAGTTGAGAAGTGTAGATCTGATAATAAAAAATATATAACACAAAAGCCGGCAGATAATATTATCTGCCGGCTTTTTTTCACAGATTAAACTTTTATATCTATCTGTTTTCTAATAATTTTTTTCATCATTTCAATCTCCTTATTTTGACCAAAGGATGAAAAAAAGGAATACTTTATATTATCTGTATAATGATAGTATATCTTTTGAAATTGGGGGGCATTCTATGAAAAAAATAATTTTATTTTTTTTGATCGGTCAACTATGCCTTTCTATGGAGCCTTTTCTGGAATTGAGAGGAGATTATAGTCTGCAAAATTACGAAGAAAATTATTGGTATTATAAAGGAATCATAGGTCTTCGACACGGAAATGAAGATTTTTATACAGAGCTTTCCCTCATTGGGGAGGAGGGAGCAGATCCTGCTGTAGATATATATAGAGGATATTTAGAATATTATATCGATGATCTTACCCTTTCCGCAGGTAGACAAACTATAAGCTGGGGGCACGCTTATATCTTCAATCTATCCGATGTATTCAATGAAATTGATATAGAGGATCCTAAATCCGATAAAAGAGGGCTGGACTCCATAAGATTTAAATACAGCCTCTCAGATATGTCCAGACTTGAATTCATTGGATTTAAAACTCATGAAAAAGATGAAAATTTTGCTGGAAGATATACCTTCTTGATAGATGATTTTGAAGTTATGGTGAACTATTTTCAGATTACAGAACTCTCCCCATTGACTAAAACAATTGAAAAAAATAAAAAATTTGTTTTAGAAGCTAAGGGAGACTTGATCGTTGGTGTCTGGGGACAGATTTCTTATGATAAATATGAAACTGACGACCTCCATACCCTGGTTGCAGGAATTGATTATAATTTTGATCTCTATCAAAAAAATATCTATACCGCATTAGAAGGTTTTTATAATAATGAAGGGGGCGGGGTCTACCTGACCTACAACTTGAGAATAAATGAATCTTTCGAATTTTATCAGGGGTGCCTGGTTATAGATGATGGGGGATATTTAAATACAACTTTAAATTATATCTATAATGACTATGTAAATTTTGAATTTGCCTATAACTATTATCACAACTTTGAAAAATATGGATATTTAACTCAGGAGGAAAAGAAATTAACTAGCGAGATAGTTTTTAGAACCAAGATGTTTTTTTAGGAGGATCTATGACGATTGTAGAAGCAAAAAAAATAACAAAAATATATAAACATGGGAAGGTAGAAGTCAGGGCCATAGATAATATCAACTTTAAGATAGACCGAGGTGATTTCGCTGTAATAGCTGGTCCCTCCGGCTCCGGCAAAACTACTATTTTAAATATTATAGGTGCCATGGACTCTGTTACCCACGGAGAAATCATCATCAATCAACAAGATATCAGTGTTTTAAGCAAGGAGGAGCGAGCTGATTTCAGGAGGGATAAGATAGGATTTATCTTCCAAAATTATAATCTTATTCCTGTATTAACAGTCTATGAAAATATTGAGTTTGCCCTGGATCTATGTAAAAAACATACCTCCTCTGAAAAAAAAGATAAGATCACTTATCTCCTCAAAGAATTAGGGATTTTAGATTTGAAAGATCGAAGACCACCAGAACTATCTGGAGGCCAGCAGCAAAGGGTCGCCATAGCTCGTGCCCTTATCAAAGATCCCATCCTGGTTTTGGCAGATGAGCCAACGGCAAATTTAGATACCCAGACCGGAAAGGAGGTCTTAGATCTCATGGTAAAAATAAATTTAGAGAAGAAGACTACATTCGTCTTTTCATCCCATGACATCATGATCATTGAGAAGGCCAGAAGGGTTATAAAATTAAGGGATGGAAAAATAGAAGGTGATGAATATGATACTAAAGATGGCTTTTAGAAATATGTTCAGACATCGTATCAGGTCTGTCCTAACTCTGACTAGTTTAGCCTTTGGAATTTTTTTTATAATCGTAGGTATAGGCTTAAATGTAGGGATGGAGAGAAGGATTATTAAAATAATGAAGGAAACGGAAACCGGAGACTATAAACTCTATGGAAAAGGTTATTTTGAGGAAAAATATGAAAATATTGATGACCGTTTAGATTACCTCATCTCAAAAGAAGTTGACCCTATTTTAAAAAAATACGATCATAGCAGCCGGTTGGTTTTTTCAGGGACTATAACCGATGGAAGATATGATTATCCTGTCAGAGTCATTGGGGGAGACAGGGAGATTGAAGATAGTTTTTTTAAAAGGAGCTCCTACCTTACCCACGGTAATCTGGGAGTAGTTATTTCTACTACTCTAGCCAAGGATTTAAATTTACAGGTAGGAGACTCATTTATTTTGATGGGAACCACAGCTAAGGAGAGTTTGAATGCCATAGATCTAATAGTCACAGGGATAATCAAAACAGGAGGATTGGAATTTGACCTCAATACCGTATTGATAGATTTAAAGGCAGCTCAGGAGTTTGCTGAAACTGATGATATTAACGACATTGTTTTAAGGGGAGAGATCTCTCCTTCAGATTTAACCAGTTTAGAGGAATTAGGAGTAGAGACCATCTCCTATTTAGACGAACTTTTTGATATAATAGTCATCACCAAGCTTAAGGTAAAAGTGGTTATAATCTTAAGTCTCATTATTTTATTCATGTCTGGAGTGGGAATAGTCAACACCATGTTGATGGCAATGCTGGAAAGACAAAAAGAAATAGGGATTTTAATGGCCAATGGTTTAAAACCCAAAGAAATTATGAAATTATTTCTTTTAGAGGGGAGTATCCTGGGAGGAATAGGCAGCGGTATTGGATTTATTTTAGGCGGGAGCCTGGTTTATTACTATGAGTTAGTCGGTATTCCTTTGCCTTCTCTTGCCCATGAATTGACCACTACCATTCCCCTTTCCGATAGGATATATGGACATTTTGATCTTAAATTAAATTTGTTATTTTTTATATTTGGGGTAGTCATAGCAGCCATAGCAAGTTTTTATCCAGCTTATAGGGCAACCCAGTTAAATCCTATTGATGTTATAAGGGAGTAGATGATTATGTTATTAAGTATAGTTTTAAAAAATTTAAAACGAAATAAAAAAAGATCTTTTTTAACTATTCTGATTATTTTAATTGCCACCTCTGGAATGACATTTGGTCTAAGCTGGATAGAGGGGGAAAAAAATCTATTTTTGGAGAGCGGCAAAAGGATGACAGGAGATGTGAGAATAACTGCACCAGATTATGAACTTCGGTCTCGAAGTTTAGATGTTTCGTCTAACTTCTCATACTCCCAAATAAAAAAAGTGGTTGAAACAATTCCTCAAAAAAACATCGGTGTAGGCCGGATAAAATTTGGCGGTTTGATCTATTTCCATGAAAATCATGAAAAGGCTATGGGAACTGGGATCGAAAGTAAAGACCGAGAGATAATTGGATTTGATAAATTCATCTATTCCGGAAGATTTTTAGAAAATAACAATGAAATTATTATAGGTGAAAGTCTCAAAAGAAGGCTAAATTTAAAATTAGGAGATGAAGTTACCCTCCTTACCCAGACCCAGGATAAATCTCTCTATTCTCTCAACTATCTTATAGTCGGCTTCTATAAGATGGATAATACCAGGCTGAATAAAAGTTTTTATATCACCCTTTCCAGCAGCCAGTATCTTCTGGATATGGAGGACAGGATCACCGAATATCTCATCTATTCCAATAACAATGAAAACCTCATAAAAGAGTTTTTAACTCAAAATACAGATGAAAATGTCCTTGTAAAGAGATGGGATGAAATAGGGATGAATGAAAGTTTCACTCAGATTTTACCTTTTATTCAAGGGATATTTATCTTTATCTTTGCCACTCTGTCCGGGCTCAGTATCTCCAATACCATGCTTATGACTGTCTTTGAGAGACGTCATGAAATTGGACTGTTAAAAGCTCTAGGTATGAGGGAGGGAGAGATCAAAAAAATGTTTATTTTAGAAGGGGGGCTCATGGGATCCATAGGCGGGGTCACAGGGATTATCTTAGGAGGAGGAATTGCACTCTACTTAGGGAAAGTAGGAGTAAATTTTGGTGATATGATCGAATCTTTCACCAGCGAGTTAAATATAAAGGGGGTTATCTACCCCAATTTGACTATTTTTGTTGTGGGATTAAGTCTCTCTGTTGCACTGGTTACCTCTACCTTAGCTACTTTTTTAGCTATCTTTTCAGAGGTCAAAAAAGAAGCTGTAGAGAATATGAGGAATGAATAACATCAGGAGGAGAGAGTCATGAAAAAATTATTTGTTTTTTTTCTTTTATCAAATTTAATCTTTAGTATGAGTTCAAAGGAGATTTTAACCAGATTAGACTACAATATGACTCCTGAAAGTGTCAGTTATAAAGGGGAGATGATTATTCACAGGGGAGATAAAAAATACACCAAAAAATTTATTATGGATGCTGTGGGGAATGAAAAATCTTTTATTGTTTTTAAATATCCTGCCAGGGACAGAGGAACTAAATATTTAAGAAATGGGGATAATTTATGGATCTATATGCCCAGCACATCCAGGACAATAAAGATCTCAAAACATATGCTAAAGGAAAGTATGATGGGAAGCGATATCTCCTACGATGATCAAACCGACAGGAACAAATACAGCCTCCTCTATAACTCTGAAATAATCCATGAAACTCCTACACAATACACCATAGACTTAATCAGAAAAGATGGGGAGGAGGCTAAATATTACAGACAGATCCTTTGGATAAATAAAAACACCCTTACCATAGATAAGGGTGAGATGTATGCAAATTCCGGGAAACTATTAAAAGAATATATAGTGGATGAAATCAAAAAAATTGGGGACAGGTATTATATCACTATATTTCGTATAGATGATAAACTCAAAAAAAATTCTTATACCGAATTAATTTTAACGGAAATAAAATTAAATCCTGATCTGTCTGAATCTATCTTTACTCTAAAAAATCTTGAAAGAAAATAATAAATTTAAGAATTTTTCTTAGAATGCATATCCCATATTAACAGATATTATTGCACTTTTAGGAGAATCTGCATCATTTGTTATTGAGAGCTCCAATGGCCCAAAGATAGATTTATATCCTAAGGTCACACCATATCCCTGTTTGAAATCTTCAAATATTAAGCTATCGTCACCTTTTATAGAACCGGTATCCGGTATACCTGTATAAGTTAATATATTAGCTTTAGCCAATATATATATATTGGGATAGATCATATATTGGGCTCCTATTTGACCTATCATAAATTCAGAAGCTAATTTTCTCATCATATTGTAACCATAAAATGAGATATAATTTTTATCCAAATCATTATTTATTCCACCAATTTTAAAATGATTTCCCAGGGGTATCTTCCCTCCACTGACTACTCCTCCACTTAAAGATGCATTGAATGAAAGTTTGGGAGTTACTGACATATAACCTTGTATTATTCCTAATTCACTATAATATTCGACGTCCTCAGTACCTACTCCTCCTACCTCATGTCTCCCCTCTAAATAACTTCCCTTGGTAGGATAGATTGAGTTATTTTTTCTATCCAGCACCAACTTCATATACATCTCTTGATATCCATATTTTTGATTTAAAATATCTTTATATTCATCGGCTCCTACATTAAATTCATTTTCAGTATTAATATATTTAAAACCAGCAGAAAAATCAAACTGTCTGAATAGTTTAGTTGTCAAACTCAGATCAATAAATTTATTTTTATCTGTGGATTCGGCTTTTAAACTTCTTTCATCATAGATATATAGTGGTGATTCCTCATATCCTAAACTCAAATTTACTCCTATTTTATTTTTTTCACCATAATACCAAAAATTGTTAAATTCAGCACTTTTATACTTACCTAACTCAAATTCTAAGGATGTCACCCTTCCTATCTTTCCTATTTTTGTAAGATCTGTTCCCACAGCTAATTTTGCCCCTATATCGGAATTATAATTTGCTCCAACCCTTATAAAATTCATTTCATTTTCATCTACATCTATCCTTAGGGTAGATCCGTCAATTGTATAATAAGATTTTTCTATATATGGCATGGCATAGAGTTTCATCATTAAGCTCTCCAAATCCTGATAACTTACCTTCCCTGGGATTTTTTTCTCCAGATGATCTTCTACTATTTCTTTTCTCATTTCTTCACCTAAAAATTTAGAATCACTAATCTGAATATTATCTATATAAACATCATCTAAAACTGCTTCTCTCCGCTTTTTTTTCTCTATATTGGGATCTTTATATTTTTCTAATTGTTCCAGTTTTTCT
>JAUXGP010000238.1 GCA_030621995.1 Psychrilyobacter sp. | reverse complement strand
TATTTCTTGTGTCAAGACAAGAAATAGATCCGTATTAAAGATGGAATCTTTAGAGTTTTTTCTTGCTTTATCCTATAAAATATAGTATTATAGTTGAGCAGTGGTGAGATGGTCGAGTGGTCGAAGGCGCATGCCTGGAACGTATGTGTAGAGCAATCTACCGAGGGTTCGAATCCCTCTCTCATCGCCATTTATATAAAATTAAGGCTTCCCATCTGGGAAGCCATTTTTTTAATAGATATTTTAAAATTTATAGTCTAAGCACTTTCTTGTTTTATCAGTTTATGCTCTATCACGACCCTTTGCTCCACTTCTTTTTTGTCTATGAGATCAAACAACAATTTGGCAGATTTTATTCCGGATTTTTTATAATCATAAAATAAGGTGGTTATTTTTGGTTTATAATATTTTGACAAAAATCCTCCTCCTATTCCAGATACTGCAACATCTTTCGGCACATCCAGACCAATATCCAGCAAATAGTTTATAGCACCTATTGCCATCTTATCTGTCGATGCAAATATTCCTTGAGGTTTATTATTATTATTCTCCCATATTTTCTTACAAGCTTCATACCCGCTTTCTACAGTAAACGCCCCATTTTCTATATACTCTTTTTTCAGTAATATGTTATTTTTTTTCAAAGCCTTCTTATATCCGGCTTTTCTTCCTCCTCCTACTGCTATATCACTCTCGTCTACACCTATAAAAGCTAATTTTTCTTTTCCACTCTCTATCATATATGCAGCCATATCATATGCAGCTTTTTCCTCATCAAATACCACACATGGAGCTATCCCCTTTGAATCTTGCCCGACTATAACCAGGGGTATATTTAATTTATCTATTATTGTTTTATGCCTTTCGGTTATTATTGTGGCCACAAGTATAATTCCATCCACCTGCTTCTCTTTAAATAGATTTAAAAATTCAATCTCTTTCTCTTGAGAATGACTGGTATTTCCCAAAAGGATGGAGTACCCTTTTTTCGATGCAATTTCAGTTATTCCACTCACTGTATCTCCTGAAGAGGATGCATTTATCTTGGGTAAAATTACTCCTATGGTACTGCTTTTTTTTTGATGCAGAGCTTTTGCAAAGGCATTTGGTCTGTATCCTGTTTCCTCTATTATTTTTTCTACTTTTTCCCTTACTTCTTTTTTTACATATCCAGAATTATTTATTACCCTGGAAATTGTTGCAGGAGATGTCCCTGCCAATTTAGCCACTTCTTTTATAGTCATAGTGAGGCTCCTTATTTATAAAATTAAAGCCCCTATATCTTGTAATATCTTATCTTGTCTAATTTACAGGCTTCTAATGAATAGAATACCACCCCTTGGGATTTTTTTGAAGGAAATATTCTAGAGGTAAATACCTCTTCCCCGTCATTGACAAAAATTTCTATAGAAGACCTGTCCATAAAAATATGTAATTTCAGCCTGTCTACCCTTTCTAAATCACATTTCCTTATTCCTCTATATCCCTCTCCCGATTGATTTCTGTCAAAAATTAATTTTTTATTCTCCACATCGATATATATATCTGTTTTTTCTGTTTCAGATGTTCTTACCCTTATTCCTGACCGTCCTTCTATAGCTGACATCTCTATTATAAGTTCGTAGGAGTCTCCTTCAATCCCATCCAAAGATAATTCTTCTTTTACTTTTATCTCATGATATTCTATTTTATTTTTTCGTAATTTTTTTAATTCTTCTACAGGCTTTTGATATATTTTATTATTTTTATAGTCCAATTCTCTAGGCAGGGTCATAGCGTGGATCCATCCATCTTTTTTAGTCGGTTCATCATCCATTTCAGGCATCCCCATCCATCCAAACAGCAGCCTTCTTCCCTGTGAATCTATCGTTGTCTGAGGAGCATAAAATTCAAATCCTCTGTCCATCTCAAAAAATTCACCATGGTTAAATTTATTATTTTTCCAGCCGTAATCTCCTATAAAATATCCAGTCTGATAGAGGTTGTTATACTTATCTCCATTCTCCTCTATCCCTTGGGGAGATACTAATAATATATCTGCTCCTCCTAATTCAAAAAAATCAGGACATTCCCACATATAACCAAACTCTGAAAGTCCGTTTATCTGGCTTCCGGCAATTTCTTTTTTATATTCCCATTTTTTTAAATCTATAGAAGTATAGAGCAGCACTCTACCCTGTTCATCCTTTGTCTGAGCTCCAATAACCATATACCAAGTATTTTCTTTTTTCCAAATCTTTGGATCCCTGAAATGTTTTGTGTATCCTTGTGGCGGACCGTCTATTACAGGCCCTAATTTTTCAAATTTTATCCCATCTTTGCTTTTTGCCAAACATTGGTAGGAGTCTCTAGACCCATTACTATGCTTTACATTTCCTGTATAAAATAAATAGAGTTCATCATTATGTTCAAAAGCACTTCCTGAATAACATCCATTTTTTTCATATTTAGTATCAGGTGTCAGGGCAGGCTCTATCTCTTTCCAGTCACAGAGATCATCACTGACAAAGTGTCCCCAAAACTTGCTGCCGTGTTCACACGCAAATGGATTCCACTGATAAAAAATATGATATTTCCCTCTATAAAAAATAAATCCATTGGGGTCATTCAACAGTCCTTTCGACGGCATCAAATGATAGTTTAACCTGTACCGATCTTTAGGAGGTGTTTCATTGTTTTCTTCCACTATCTTATTTGCTTTTAAGAATAAATCTTCCATTATTTCTTACCTCTCTTCTCCTAATTTTTCTACTTCTTCTAAAGTTGGTAAAGATGATATAGCACCCATAGTTTTACATGTAATTGCTCCTACTCTATTAGAAAATTTAATTATTTCACATATCTCTTCAAAATTAATATCATAATCTTTCCTCTGAGATATTTTATATAAAACTCCTCCTACAAAAGCATCTCCTGCCCTAACAAAAGATCCAGACTGTGTTTATCTTTCAGGTTTTTATTGGTGTAGTTCAGGGTATTTACAAATCGTACCCTGTTACTGGCATATTGACGTATCGATGCAAGCGGCAGATCGGCGTTTTGCCTGGCCTGGGAGGTCGACAAACCATAGAACCGGTCATACCTTTTGCTGTAATTTCTGTAACCTAACTTAGTAATAAATTTCATGTTCCGGATGATCTTGTATGACAAGCTTCCGTTAAAGTTAATGTCATTTCTTTTCTGCTCCCTGAAGTCGTCATGTGCCAGTGTGACCGGATCGGTTAGCTGACTTGCCTGGTAAAATTCCTCCTCGTCAAAAATAAAATCAGGATCTTCAGTAAAATCATATAGTCCGTTGGTAGGCCGGTAGATCACC
>JAUXGP010000272.1 GCA_030621995.1 Psychrilyobacter sp. | reverse complement strand
CTGTTGACTATGATCAATTGAAAAAAATGGAATAAATATATTAAAAATGGACATCAAAATTTAATGTCCATTTTTATTTTTCAACTGTTTTTTCACTTCGGGTCAATTCGTGACATTCGTAGTTAAGTTTTTTTACTCTTCCTTACATTGTATACCTAAATCCTATATAGTATTGTCTTTCTGGTGCTGGATAATATTTAAGTTTTTTCCTTTTAATATCATACTTAACGTATTCATAATATTCTTCATCAGTTAAATTTTTAATCCCGCCATAGATATCAAATGAGTCATTTATCTTATACGATATATTTAGATCTAAGGTAGTATATGCATCCACTCTGTCACTTTTATTTTCAGCATCTCCATAAGCATAGGATTCACCTATATAATTTAACATTAAATTCGATCTTAATTTTTCTGTAAAATCATACTTAGCACCTAAAGAAAATTTATTTTCCGGTACTCCCGGAGTTTTATTCCCCTTGTCTGCTCCTCCATCTATTTCAGACTGCAGATATGAATAAGAACCTGTCAGAGTTAGTTTTTTTATGAATTTTCTTTCAGCTAATAATTCAAACCCTATTTTTTTATTATCTTCATCATAGTTTTTAACTTTATGATCCCCATTTGCAGTATAAGTATAGATCTCATCTTTTATTATTTTATGAAACACCGCTGCGCTTATAAATGTTTCCCCTATATAATCTTTCACTCCGATTTCAAAATTTTCACCTGTTTGAGGTTTTAAGTCATAATTAAATACCCCTCTAGTCAAAAGTTCTGTCGTTCTGGGAGTCCTGAAATCAGTTCCATAGCTGATAAAAGTTGATCCTGTGTCTGAATATTTATAATTCAAGGCAATATCATAAGCTGTATTATTATATGTTTTATTATCGTATAAAGAATAATCAAACTTTGTGTGCTGCTGTCTTATGCCACCTATAAGGTCTAATTTTTCTGTGAAACTATAGGTATCCGATATAAATCCTCCTACACTTTGCTTTTTTATCCAGCTACTGTCTAATTTATTTTTTATCTCAACATCTGCCAGGTCAAAACCTGCTATAAACCTGTTTTTACCTGTATTATACTTTACCTTAAAATCATTGGATATATTCGTTGTAATATTTTCTGATCTTCTCCTCAAACTAGTTATAGAATCTCTCTCATAATAGGTTGTATTATTTATTACCTCTAAGTTATTTTTCTTATAATTATATCCTAAAGTTACTCGATTAGTTTCACTCTTTCTCCAATCATTGGGAGTGTTAGTTTGAGTTCTCTCTTCCTCTACCTCATCTTTTGTCAGTGATCCTGTTGCTCCTGAATAAATTTTGTTATAGTCATATTTTAATGAGAGGGAATTTGCTTGATTTATCTGATACTTTGTTCCTACCATTACATCATCTGATTTTGAAAATGCGTTATCCCTGTATCCCTCAGTATTTTTTCTTCCTGCATTTCCAAAAAATTTAAATTTCCCTGCTGTAGTGTTAAATCCAAAATTACTATTTAACTCATTATACGATCCCGCCTCTGTCTGCAATGTCAAACTGTCTTTACCGCTACCATTTTTTGTAATAATATTTACAGCTCCTCCTACAGTATTATCTCCATAGATTACAGAAGCCCCGCTTGGGATTATCTCTATTTTTTCTACAATCTCTATAGGAATACTATTTAAGTTAAAACTGCTCATATTAATATGGTTCATCTTTACGCCATCTACTATGATTGCAGTATTTATACCTGATTTAGCCCCTTGTCCCCTTATATCTATTACTCCGGTACCACTTAACCCGTTACTGACTTTTACTCCGGGAACTAATTGCACTGCTTCTACTATATTTTTAGCTCCACTTTCTTTTATATCCTTTGCAGTTATAATTGTTATATTTTTAGGTGTATTTCTTATTGTGTTCTCAAACCCGTCTCCGGATATGGTAGTTTCTTCTAACCCCACTACCCCGCTGTTTTCAAAAAATTGATCCTCTCCTATCTCATTTCCATTTACGTCATTGGCATAAACTGTGCATGCCAAAATAAGGGCTAAAACCCCTGCTCTTTTTATCATCTCTTTCTCCCCTTTTCCAGATTTAGGTATCCTGACTTAGCTTCATCCTACTCCTATCCCTTCCCAAGGATTTTTCCTCAGTAGTTAATGATAGTTTCGTCCGCATCACAGTAGTGAAGGCTGTACTAGATTTACACTAGTTTCCCTATTTTTTTCTAATTGTTAGATTCTTCAATAGAATAGGAGTAAATATTAAACTTACCCCTAATCTCATTTTTTATACTTTTATACTCTTTTCTTACTTGTTAAATTTTCATCATTAATATTTGCTAACTACATTGTATATCTAAAGCCAATATAGTATTGTCTTTCTGCTGCTGGATAATAATAGTTAGAAGCAGGTCCCCATTGAGATGCTTTAATATACCCTACATATTCATTATATTCTTCATCGGTTAAGTTTTTAATCCCCCCGTAGATATCGAATGAATCATTTATCTTATACGATAGATTTAAATCTAAAGTAGTATATGCATCAACTTTTTCACCTTCATTTTTTTCATCAGTAAAAGCATAAGATGATCCTACATAGTTTAACATTAAATTAGATTTCAATTTTTCTGTAAAATCATACTTAGCTCCTATAGAAAATTTATTTTCAGGTACTCCTGGAGTTTTATTTCCCTTATCTTCTCCCCCGTCAATCTCTGACTGCAAGTACGAGTAAGAACCTGTCAGAGTAAGTTTTTTCATGAATTTTCTCTCTGCCAATAATTCAAAACCTAATTTTTTATTGTCTTCGTCATAATTAGCATTTCTGTTTCCATCATAATATATCTCATCCTTTACTATTTTATGGAATACAGATGCACTTACAAAGGTTTCTG
>JAUXGP010000018.1 GCA_030621995.1 Psychrilyobacter sp. | reverse complement strand
TTGCACTCTTCATACAAGGTGCATGAGCTGCTTCTACACCGATTATTTTTACACTTGGCTTGATTGCCTTTATAGCAGTAGAGATTCCGGCTAAGATTCCTCCTCCACCGATTGGTACAAGAACTACATCTACGTCTTCTAATTGAGTTAAGATCTCTAGCCCTATAGTTCCCTGTCCTGCAATTACAAACTTATCGTCAAATGGATGTAAGAATGTTGCTCCGGTTACTTTTTGGATCTCACAGGCTTTTGCATATGCATCATCATATACAGAACCATGTAATACTACCTCTGCACCAAAGTTTTTAGTTGCCGCTACTTTTGCTAATGGTGCGATCTCCGGCATCACTATAGTTGATTTTATTCCTAATTTAGTTGCACTGAGTGCTACTCCTTGAGCATGGTTTCCAGCTGAAGATGCAATTACACCTGCTGCCTTTTCTGCCTCACTCAGGCTGCTTATCTTATTAAAAGCGCCCCTTATCTTAAACGATCCTGTCAGTTGCAGGTTTTCTGTCTTTAAATAAACATTTCCCCCTGTAATCCTGCTCAGTTCTTTACACTCCAATAAACAAGTGTCTTTTATAACCGGTTTTAAAACTTTTTGTGCCATTTTAATATCTTCTAAACTCACTTTATGCATAATTAAATCCCCCGAATGATTTTTTTAGTATTAAACTCTCTAAAACTATTATATAACTAAAGATTAAAAAAAAGCAATATATTTTGTGAAAAAATATCATTTTTTTATACCATTTTATGTCAATACTCTGTTTATTTGTTCTATTTCTATGACAAAATCATCGTTTTCCAAGATGTTTTCCTCTAATAATTTATTTTTTACCATATCATATATGTTTTCTCCTAGGGTGTTTTTCAGAGTTTCTCCATAGGCAACTATGAATGGTTTGAAGTCATCTTCAAGGAAGCCGTCTGGGTTTTCCCTCCTAAAAGTCGGACTCATGGCAAAGTCTATATTTATACAAGATTTTGTATAAAAATTCTCTATAGTGAAATTATTAGTGAAATCATCTGGCAGTGTGAGATAGAGAGTGTTCGTTTTTTCCTCCAATATTATCTCCAATGGCCACATGCTGCATATCAGGGGTTTCTTATCTATAATTTCCTTGGGGCTCATATTTTTATCCAAACAAATTGAATGCAGTGAACACAGAGTCTGACCATTTTTAGGAGTGTATGCACAGGCACATAGATCTACCTCATCTCCTAGTTATTTAGCAGGGATCAATACGTCCTCCCCCAAGATCATATCTTCTATCTCATCGCCATCGTTACCTAATTCCTCCAATATATCCAAGGTCTTAGTCAGTTCATTGTAACGTTCTTTATTCTCCAGTATAAAATTTCGAATTTTTTTATTGAATATTGCCGGAGCATCGCCGCAGCAGTGTTCTACACAGTTAAAACAATCAAAATTAGTTAAATTTGCAAACATTGCATAGTCTATCACAGCATTATACTCTTTTCCTCCTAAAGTCAGTTTAGTCTCTATGGTATCTATCCCGCTAAAATAACTTCTGATTCTCTCCTCTTTTTCCTGACTGACTATATCTAATCCACCCTTGGGGTGATCTATAAATAAAAAATATTTCATTCTTCTTCTCCTCTTTTATGTTTTCATCTATTGTAAAAATAATCAAAATCCCTTTTTCCTGTCCAATCAATTATATCCCTGGTTTTTTCAAAACTCTCACCGTTTAAAAAATCTTTAGGATTTTTTAAGTTCCCACAGATAGCAGGATGATTATGTTCTATTATTTGAGACCTCTCTATATACCTTTTATACTTCCCGGCTTTAGCTCCCCAAAGTAAAAATATAAGGTTGTTATTTTTCTCCTCTATAAATCCCATAAGTTTTTCTGTGAAATTTCCCCATAATTTAATATGACTGCCAGAATTTCCTATCTCCACTGTCAGTGCGGTATTCAAGAGGAGCACTCCCTGTGATTCCCAAGATTTAAACAATTCATTGGGTGGCAGGATATCAAAGGTTTTATCTTTTATCTCCTCCCTCAGCCTGTCTATTGCAGGGATCTCTCCTATATAAGTTTTATAGATTAATTTTACCATATTTTTTAATGAAGTATTTACCCCCTTATCCATCCACGAATCCTTTTCCACCTCAAAGGCAAGACCCGTAGCTACTCCTCTCTGCGGATATGGATCCATGGCCAGCAGCACCACCCTTATCCTGCTCAGATCACCTCTAAACACTTTAAATATATCTTCCCTGGCAGGAGTGTAGTTATTGATACTCCCCATTATACCCTCTATTTCCCGTATTATTTTCCAAGTAAAAAATTCATGATAGCTATCATGAATTTTATTATCCTCTAAAAATTTATTTCTGTCTAAATTCAATTTCTCCTCCTAATTTTTTTTACCTTTAAATTCAAAATTTTCTCCATTTTTTACCAGATATCTTCTTATAAATTCTCCCTGGATCTCTGGATAGGTAAGATTTTCAGGGATTTCTCCCACCAAAATTTTATCCTCCATCTCAAAATTCGGCAGGTCTCCAAATTTATTTATTGCAGCCATAAATACACTCCCGTATCCTAAGTCTCCGCCTCTCTCTACACTATAATCACATAGATAAGTCAACTCAAAGCTGGTTGCCCCGCTCTCCTCATACAGCTCCCTTTTGGCTGCCATTTCTGCCGTTTCACCTTTTTCTATATGTCCGCCAGGCAGTTCCAGGGTATCTCTTTTTTCATGTTTAACTAAAACTAATTTTCCTTCATACAGGGGAATGATTACCGAATATTTTTTTTTATCCAATGTATTTTGATTATAAAATTTTATTTCCATAAAAGCCTCCCTCATTCTTAATCCCTAATTACAGGATTTTAAAATATACTCAGATCCAGTTCTTTGGACAGATCCTCTAAGATTCCGTCTCCGCCTATGGAGTTACCTTTTTTATCCAAAGCCGGACCATATATTCCTATCCCCATCTTATTCGGAAGAACTGACATTATTCCTCCTCCAACTCCACTTTTAGATGGTATTCCTACTTTTAAAGCAAATTCTCCCGATCCGTCATACATCCCGCAAGTCATCATCAGTGATTTTACCACCTTAGCCTCATAATCCGATATTATTTTCTCCCCTGTAGATAATCTGCCGTTTCTGGCTAAAAACATACCAACCATAGCCAGATCCACTGTAGTTACCTCTATGGAACACTGCTTAAAGTATACATCCAAACTATCTTCTACAGATGATTCTATCACTCCCTGATCCTTCATAAAATAAGCCATGGCTCTATTTTTATTTCCCGTTCTATTTTCTCCTGAATAGATCTCCTCATTATATTCCAAGGTATCATTTTCAGTCACCATTTTAAAAAAATCCAGCAGCCTATTAAATTTTTCTTCCTTATTTTCTCCCTTTATCATAGATGAAACTGCTATGGCTCCGGCATTTATCATTGGATTATACGGTTTTTTTATAATAGCCGTCTCCAACCTGATCATAGAATTAAATGCATCTCCTGTGGGTTCTGTTCCCACTTTGGAAAATACATAGTCTACTCCATTATCTAACATAGCCAGCATCAGCGCTATAGGTTTAGATACACTTTGAATGGTAAATTTTTTGTTATAGTCACCACATACATATCTATTCCCGTCCATATCCAATAAACATATCCCCAGGTTTTCTTTTCCTGCTTTATCCAGTCCAGGTATATAATTTGCTACATTTCCAAATTTTGTTTTAATTTTATTTCTTTTAACGATCTTATCCAATATTTTTTCCATCTTTCTCTCCCGTATATTTTGATCATTTTAAAAAAATAAATATCAAAAATGACAGTTATTTTTTTCTTTTGTTTACTCAAAGTTTACCATATCATCGACCAAATTAAAAGTTAATCGGGGTTTATTCCCCTCCCCTTTATCCCAATTGACACCACGGCCTTTAAGTAGTATATACAGTATTATATTTATCTATAATTTAGGAGGCTTTTTATGAAAAACATAATTATTGGATTGAGTGGATCTCAATGTGATTTTGACAGTACAGAATTTATGAAGGAATATGTAAATAACCACTATACAGATTCCATTGAAAAGATTGGCGGTGTTCCCATCATATTGCCGTTGACCGAGAATAGAGGTGTCGTTGAAAAATATACCGGCCTTATCGATGCTCTCATCCTGACCGGCGGAGACGATATAAACCCGCAATTATTTCACGAGGAATCCCTTCCTGAAGTTCAGGTTCCCCACTTAAAAAGAGATACCTTCGACATGTTATTGATAGAATCTGCTCTAAAAAAAAATATTCCAATTTTAGGGATCTGCAGGGGGATGCAGATATTAAATGTATATTTTGGCGGATCACTGTATCAGGATCTAAGATATCATAAAGATGCCGCTCTAAAACATCTTCAAGGGATGAATAATCCGGATATCCCTGTACATAAAGTCAAGACTCTCAAAGGATCATTTTTAGGTAAGCTGTTTCCTGAGGATCTATGGGTAAATTCATTCCATCATCAGTGTATTAAAGACTTAGGGGAGAATTTTGTAGTTACTGCCAGATCTACCGATAATATAATAGAGGCTGTTGAATATATCGACGAGGATCATTTTATCTTAGGAGTTCAGTGGCATCCGGAGATGATGTATTCCTATGGCTCTGAGGATATGAAAAAATTATTTCAAGATTTTTATGAACAGGTTAAGATAAAAAAATTAATAAAGGAAAGGTATAAGATTTCACAGCGGTAAAAAAATGACTGAACTTGATTTTTATTGAAAAATATTATAAAATATTATACGCGGGTTTTTTATTCTATATAAAAAACTATAATTAGAAAATAAATTGCAGATAGTAAAAGGAGAAATGAAATTATGAAAACTTTACCAAATTGTCCAAAATGTAATTCAGAATATACATATGAAGATGGAAACCTTATGGTCTGTCCTGAGTGTTCATATGAATGGAATCCAGAGATAGAAGCAGAAGAAAATGCAGAAAAAGTATACAAAGACAGCAATGGAAATGTCTTAGTGGATGGAGATGCAGTTAGTGTAATCAAAGATCTTAAAGTTAAGGGAAGTTCCCTTGTAGTAAAAAAAGGAACTAAAGTTAGAAATATAAGATTAGTAGATGCAGATCATGATATCAAATGCAAGATTGACGGGATCGGATCTATGGAATTAAAAACTGAATTTGTAAAAAAAATATAAAATTTTAATCTTTCTGGTTAATCAGATATGTTATCTGATTAACCAGGAAGATTTTTTTATTTCCATAGGGTAAAATAAAAAAGGAAATCCAAATTTAATGTGTAAATTATAAATAGAGTAAAAAGATTAAAAAAATTAACCAGGGGTGATTATTATGTCTAAACATTATCATGAAAAATTTGTCGCTTATATAAAGCATCTACTTGAAATTGAGAAACATTCTATGGAAAATATCTCTAAGAAAACCGGAATTCCCATGGATGATTTAAAGAAGTTTCATGAGGAAGATGATATTGCCAACAAGTTTGAATATGAAAAATTAATTGAAGCATTTGATCCAGACAAAAAAGATAAAAAGGATGAAAAACCTGAATCTAAATAGGCAGCAAAAAATCTTCCCATGGGGGAGATTTTTTTTATCCCATATTTACAGATAACCTTATCCCTTGTTTTTTAATTTTTTTATTGTTATTATTAACTTAACAATAGATGTTAGGGGAGGTAAGATGAAAATAATGCACCTGGGTGATCTTCACATCGGAAAAAAGGTCAACGGATATTCTATGATTGAAAATCAAAGGGATATTTTTGAACAGATATACAGTGTGATTTCAGAAAAAAAAATAGAGACTGTTTTAATTGCAGGGGATATCTACGATAGATCTGTCCCCTCTGAAGAGTCTATCCAGCTATTAGATGATTTTTTATCTCATCTAATCAATATATTATGTGTCAATGTCATTGCCATCAGTGGTAATCATGACAGCCCTGCCAGACTGGATTTTTCAAGGGGTATTCTGGCTAAACAGGGGCTTCATATTCTAGGAGAATATAAAGAACTGGTAAATAAAATAAGTATAGATGACTTTGATTTTTACCTGATGCCCTTTGTTACTCCATCTGCAATAAGGAAAAAATTTGAAACAGTCATAAAGGAAAGAAACCTGGCGATCTCTACCTACGATAATACTATGAAATTTATTACAGGTGAGGCTGTTAAAAATTTGGATAAAAACAAGATAAACATAGCTCTCTACCACGGGTTCGTCATTGGCAGCGGGGATGATGAAAAAAAGATCGAAAGGGAAGAATCTGTGAAAGTACTGGCTATAGGAGGAAAGGAATCTGTCGCTGAAAAATATTTTTTAGATTTTGATTATACAGCTCTGGGTCATCTCCACGGCAATCGAAAGGTTAAAAGTGAAAGGGTAAGATATGCCGGCTCTCCTATAAAATATTCTTTTTCTGAAAAAAATCAAAAAAAATCATTGACCATCATAGATATTGAGAAGAATAAATTTGACCTGGAGCAGGTTGAGATAAAAGACAAATATCCCATGATCGAATTAAAAGGTACTTTCAATGAAATTATGGAGGCTGAAATAGACAGTGATGCATATCTAAAGATAACCCTCACTGAAAGTGTATTGGATGCCATGAATAAATTAAGAAGTAAATATTCTCAGATCATGGAGCTTGGAATAGAGATCCCTACTGCAGATTCCATAGATAAAGATCACAGCTCCAAGGGAATCGATAAGATCCCGGCTGATGAACTTTTTGTAGATTTAGCCGCCAGTGTAGGAATTGAAATAGATGAGGAAGAGATGAAACAATTAAGAGTCGTCATCAATGAAATTAAGGAGGTGGCTCATTAATGAGACCTATTAGGCTTAAGATGTCAGGAATCGGTCCCTATGCCAGTGAAATTAACCTTGATTTTTCAAAACTCAATGAGGAGGGGTTATTTCTTATCACCGGGGCTACAGGGGCAGGAAAAACATCTATATTTGACGGGATTACATATGCCTTATTCGGCAAGGCAAATTTTGATGATAATGAGAAAAAAAATGGTATCATCTGTGACTATATCGACGACAAGGAAAAATCTAAAGCCTATGTAGAGTATACATTTGACCTGGATGGTATCGAATACCGGGTGATGAGAACTCCCGCATATGAATATATCAACAGAAATGGTAAATCTTCGAAAAAAAGTGAGAGTGTGGAGATTGAATTTAAAGATAAGATAAAAACCAATAAAACTCAGGTGGATAAATTCATCGAGGAAGATATCATAAAGTTAGACTATAAACAATTTAAAAAAATAATTATGCTGGCCCAGGGTTCCTTCAGTGAATTTATTGTGTCCAATTCCAACCAAAAATCAGAGATATTGAAACAGATTTTTAATACCGATATTTATGAAAAAGTCAGTTATAAATTAAAAGATAAATCAGACAATATCAGAAAAAATATCTATAAAAATAAGGGAGATATCTTTGCTTCCTTGAGAACTTTGGAGATAGAAGATGAAGATTGGAAAAATTTGTTGAAAGGTGAAGTTCTGGACTATGAGAAATTTAAGGCAATTATAAGATCCAATAAATTATCCTTAGAAGCCACTATAGAGGAAATTCAAAACAAAAAATCTAAGTTAGATATTGTCACCCTCACTCAAAAGATAGAGGAATCTAAAACTGTCAATGAAGGTATAAAAAAATTAAATTTCGCTGAGAAGGTTCTTTTGACCCTTCAAAAACAAGATAAAGATATAGACGATAAAAAAAATCAAATAAAGAGAAACCAAGAGGCTATGAAGATAAATGGAGAATATGAAATTCTTTTAGATTCTCGAAAAAATTTAGGATCTAGAAAAACAGAGTATTCTGCCGGTAAAAACACCCTTGAAAAATTAGAGGAAAAATCTAAAGCAAATATTGTCAGCCACGATAAATTTAAAGATGAATTGGAGGAAAAATCTAAGCTTATAAGCAAGATGAGTGTTTTAGAAGAGGATCTAAAAGTTTTTATCTTCCATGAGAAAGAGATAATTAATTTGAATAAAGAGATAAAAAAATTAACCAAGAGGCTTCGTGACACCAAAAAAAGTATTAAATATTTAAATTCTCAAAAATGTAATTTTGAACACATTGAGTCTACTCTAAAAAAAGAGTTGGAGGAAAGTAAAAAAATTAATGATAATAAAGACCTGTTAGAAAAAAAACAACTTATTTTAACTCCTATCTTATCTAAGATAGACGATATTTCTTCCATTGAAGATAAAATGAAATCACTAAAAACAGATGAAAATAGACTAATAGAAATGACAAAGGAAAAATTGGTGATTTATAATAAACTCCATAATATATGGATTCAAAATGAAGCTTATAATCTATCAACAAAATTAGAAGCTGGGAAGCCCTGCATGGTCTGCGGCTCTATAGATCACCCGGATATCCCTGAAAAACCAGCTGATGCTCCTACCAAAAAAGAATTAAATAAAAATAAAGATGAGTATGAAATTTGTAAAGAAAAGCTAAATCTTTGTAAAGGTAATCTCTTATCATTAAAAAATCAATTAGGATGTGAGAACAATAAATTTTTAGAATTAATTACTCTGAATAATCTTCCTGAAAATAAAGTTAGTCTGTTAAAATTAAAAGGAGAATATGAAGATAAAATTTCTTATCTTAATACCCAATTAGAAACTTTATCTACACAGGCTAAGCTTGATGAAGCTACTTTAAACAAAAACGAAAATAACGATAAAATCATCCAAGCCACTGAAAAAGAAAGTGAACTTTCTGCTAAGTTAAAGGTTTTAAACTCTCAACTGCAAGGTTTCATGGATAGTAATTTAAAGATAAAGAAAAAGTTCAAAGAAAATGATCTGGATATTGAAAATTTTGAAAAAACATTAGGTTATGTACAGAGCAGGTGTAAGAAACTCAAAACTATTGTTAGAGATATCGAAACTGTAAAAGAACAGATTAAAACTCAAGATATTCAGCTAAAAAGTACTAAAAATAATATGGATAAATTGATTAAAACTCTTGAGTCTCAGGAAGAGAGATGGAATAAAACTCTGGCAGGAAATAATTTTAAAGATTTAGATGAATATCAGTCCATACTTAATATTTCTATAGATTTACTCAACGAGGAGATAAACACTTATAGTGAGGAGATCATCAAACAAAAAACTATAATTTCTGAATCTGAAAAATTTAAAAATTTAGATGCAGTAAATTTAGGAGAGTTAAATGAAAAAAGTAAATTATTAACCCAGGAGATTAAAGAACTGGATAAACTTATAAACAGGGAACAGACTAAGCTAAATAGTTTTATTAAACCTGAAAAAAAGCTAGAGGAGAGCAGAAAAATATTAGAAGATAAAGAAAAACAATATAAAATTTTTAATAAACTCTACGAGATCTCTGTGGGTAAATACGGGGAAAAAAGAAATAATATAACTTTTCAAAACTATGTTCTCGCCGTTTATTTTCAGGATGTCTTGGACAGAGCCAATGACAGACTTACAATAATGACAAATAATCAATATCATATGAGGCTGGATACCAGTAAAAAAGGAAATGCCGGGTCAGGATTGGAGGTAAATATATTCGATTCCCATACAGGAAAGGAGAGGAGTATTAAAACTCTCTCTGGTGGTGAAACCTTTAAAGCATCTATGGCTTTAGCTCTGGGATTATCCGATGTGGTACAGTCACAAAATGGTGGGATAAAGCTTGATTCAGTCTTTATAGATGAAGGATTTGGTACGCTGGATGAGGAATCCCTGTCTGTAGCCATGGATATTTTGATGGAATTAAAAAGCAGCGGCCGAACTGTGGGAATCATCTCCCATGTCAATGAATTAAAGCAAACAATAACCAGCCAAATTAAGGTAGAAAAAACTGTAAGGGGAAGTAAGGCAGAGGTTATCTGCTAGACCATAAGAAGCTCTTTTAAAATATAAAGAAAATTTAAACATATCAGACAAGGATACAAAAAAATTGGACATTTCAAATGAAAAAGCTTAATTTTTTATTAATACAGGAATCTATTGACTTTTAGAAAAAAGCTGAGGCAGCAGCCTCAGCTTTTTTTTGTTTACGGATCTCTAATATTTTATTCTTTAGCTGGAAGAAGCCTGAGAACCACGAGAATCAAGGCTGTGTTGAGGATCACCCCCGGAACGCCCAAAATAAAGTTCCTTATCCAGAGATCTAGGGATAGACCAGGATAAAAGAAGACTAAAATTACAGATGAGATACGTCCCAATAAAAATGGAACCCCTGTTCTAAAGAGGGGCTTGGAAGTTTTTCTTCTGAGATAGAGAGCAGCCGCACCCAAAACTGCTGCCTCCAAAGTAAGGAGCTGAAGCATGGGTAGAGGAGTCCTAAGGGGCATCCCCGTAAAAACATGGTTAGCTAAGGGAGCAAGAAGTGCTATTCCCATAACTCCCATAGGTTTAAGGTACTGAGAAGCCAGAATAACTCCTAAAAATATTGGAAGAAAAACAGTCCCCTTAAGTCCCGCCAGATGAAAGAGGTAGGGAACTGCCAGTGAAAAGGTCATAAAGAGTGCAAAGGTCAGTCTTTCCCTCTTGGAAACTTCAAAATTTCTTACATTCATAAAAATCCCTCCTATTCTTCAAAGGCTTTTACAGCCTGAGCCAGCTTTTCTATTATGGAAATCTTCTGGGGACAGAGGTTCTCGCACTTTCCGCATTCAATGCAGTTGTGAGCCTTCTCATCCTCCTTCAAAAACATATTATAATCTCTTCTGGCAGCTTCCATATCATCAAAGATAAAGGCATCGTTATATAGCTGGAAAACTCTGGGAATATTTACACCGGCGGGACAGGGAAGACAGTATTTGCAGTCGGTGCATAGAATTTTCATCCTGGTTCTGTATATATCCCGGATTTCTTTAATGACGGATTTTTCTTTCTCTGTGAGGGAAGAAGATTCGGCTTTGGACGCCACCTCTGCATTTTCCACAACATGTTCCAGGGCAGTCATGCCGCTCAAAAGTAAAGTTACCTGGGGATGATCCCACACCCACCTGAGGGCCCATTCTACAGGAGAGTAGTCCTTTTTCTGGGAGTCCAGGAGCCTCTGGACCTCTGGAGGAATCCTCCCTGCTATCTTGCCGCCTCTCAGGGGTTCCATAACGATTACACCCAGTCCCTTTTCAGCAGCATAGAGAAGCCCCTTTTTTCCTGCCTGGAACTCTGTGTCCATATAGTTATATTGAATCTGACAAAAATTCCAGTTATAGGAATCGACTATCTCCTTAAAAGTAGAGAGGTCATCGTGGAAGGAAAACCCCACATTCCTTACCCTTCCGTCTTCTTTGACGGCTGACAAAAAATCAAAGATACCGCATTTCTTGAGTTGTTCCCACCTGTTTTTATTGAGGGCGTGAACCAGATAATAATCAATATGGTTCGTCCTCAGCCTTTTCAACTGCTCATCCAGATAGTAGTCCATATCCTCTCTTTTTTCTATGAGCCACGAGGGAAGTTTGGTGGCCAAGTTCACCCTGTCTCTGTGACCATATTTTTCTAAAAACCTTCCTACAAAGGGTTCGCTCTCCCCCTCGTGATAGGGCCAGGCTGTATCTATGTAGTTTACTCCCCTTTCGATGGCGTAGTCCATCATCCTTTCCGAAAGTTCCTCATAGATGGATCCGTCCTCCCTCAAGGGAAATCTCATACACCCAAAACCTAAGATAGAGATCTCTTCTCCTATTTTTGGCATCTTCCTGTACTTCATTCACTTACCTCCTGACTTCATCAAAAATTTTTTTATAATATCCAGCCCCTCCCGGGGATCTTCTGTATTTAAGAGCAGTTTCTCCACCGGGCATCTGCCATCTCCTCTGCGATTTATTATATGGGGAACCACAGTCTTCCACAGGACAGTCTGTCCCATCTTCTTCAAAGAGGCGAGGGCATCCTGGGAGACGACACCTCCATATAACTCCTTACAGCAGCAGAGAGAAAGGAGCATGACCGCCCCTTTTCCAATTACCCTGTCGGCTGCAGAGCTTCCTTTGGTAGTTTCTTTTCCAAGGAGGAAAAATTCCAGAGCGGGTTTTATTCCCCTTTCCTCTGAGGCAAAGATTACCTTTCCATCTTTTACTGCTGCAAAGACTGTATTGGATTTTTCTATGAGTTTTCTGGCTCTTTCGATATCCATGGCACCTCCATTAATTTTTCGTATGAAACAAAAAATTTCCGCTGCCTAATTTATACTGTGGATCTGATATTTTTCATTTTAATTTTCTTTAAAATTTAATAATCATTATATTCAGCCGCCGATGAACACATAAAACATAGATACTAAAGTATATACAGATTTCAATTACGTTTTATTCGCTACATTCGCGGTTTCAAAAAAATTAAAATTTAATTTAACATTTAAAAAAGGCAGGAGAAAACAATTTTTTCCCTAAATTATAATAAAGGATCTTTTTTTAAGGAGGCTAGTCATGAAAAAAATATATAAAATAATTCTGGTATCTTTGGGTGCACTTATATTTCTTTTGATAGCAGGTACAAACCTAATTTTAAAGGAAATTGTCACCTCATCCCTGGAAGATACTTTAAATAGAAGGGTAAGTATGGGAAGCCTCTGGTTGAATCCTTTCACGGGGACTCTTTCCTCCCGTAATCTGACCATATGGAACGGGGAAGAAGAACCGCTGCTGTTCCTCAAATCCATAAAGATAAATACCGATCCTCTTAAACTTTTTGGAAGAAAACTCTCCATAAGGGAGATTCGTCTCATCGAACCCACTCTGAACCTTATTTATTTGGGGAATAACTCGGAAGTAAATAAAGAAGCCTTTCCACAAACAGGAGAAGCAAATCCGGATACATCTTTACAGGGGTTCATAAGGGAGGTGGAAATTAAAAATATTGCTGTAGAAAATCTGACTTTCATAAGACCCAGGGGAATATTGAAGTCAATGAATACAATAACTCTCAAGGTCCCTGATTTCATCTATGAAAACAATGAGCTGGATCTTTCTGCAAGTCTGAATATTTTAGGGAGTGGTCTCGTTGATATAAAAACTAAAATCAATACAAAAACCGGTGCATTGGATACCTCTTTGGCTTCACAGGGGTTTCAGTTCAACAATACCTTCTCCTCCAATGAAGAAGATGCCCTTAAGCTGTCTGGCAATCTCAGAGGAAGTATCTTTATCCAGGGAAACTACCTTAAAAAAGAGTTTCA
>JAUXGP010000303.1 GCA_030621995.1 Psychrilyobacter sp. | reverse complement strand
TAATTGAACTAAACTTATGATACAGGTATCATAGGTTGTGAGTTATGTTAAAGTTAGAAAATAAAAATGGGGGAAAGAAATGAAAAAATTATTTATGTTAGGTTTCTTATTATTAAGTTTAGCTGCCTATGGTAAGGAAAAAATAAATGTAGGAGTAGTCCTTTCAAGCGGGGGGTTAGGTACGGGATTTAATCAAATGGCTTATGATGGTTTGAAGAGAGCTCAAGATGAAGGGCTTATTACTTTTAAGTATGTAGAACCTTCTACTATAACAGAAGATTTGGTATTTTTAAGAGATTTTTCAATGGAAGGCGACTTTGATCTTGTTATTGGAATGGGAAGTGTCGTGGCTGAATCTATAAAAAAAGTAGCTACTGAATTTCCTGATCAAAAATATGCCATTGTAGGAGGTACAATTACCGTACCTAACACTGTTACTATCGATTTTGCCGAACAAGAGATGAGTTTTTTAGCAGGTGCACTAGCTACTATGATGAGTGATAGTAATAAAATCGGTGTGCTGCTTGGAATGGATAACAGATCTTTCAATAGATTTAAACATGGATTTGCCCAAGGTGCAAAATATGTAGATAAAGATGTTATGGTAATTACATCTTATATGCCTACAACCAGCAGCAATCCTTTCAATGATCCTGTTACAGGAAAAAACATCTCTAATCTTATGATTTCTCGTGGAACTGATGTTATTTTACAGGTTGCTGAAGGTACAGGACAAGGTGTTTTCGAAGCGGCCAAAGAAAAGAAGATATATGCTATCGGATCTGATATAGATCAAGATGGAGAAGTTCCGGGAACTATTTTAACCTCTGTTAGAGTAAGGATTGATAATGCCGTTTATAACCTAACTAAAGAAGTTAGAGAAGGTAGGTTTAAAGAGGGATATAGACAATCTGGATTAGCTGAAAATGGCGTTTCTCTGACTGATTTTAACCATACCAAGAAACTTATCGGCTCTAATAAATTAGCTAAATTAGATAAGATGACAAAAGATATTATCTCTGGAAAGATCGTAGTTTCAGAATAAGATTTTAAAAAATGATAATGATTTAACTCTAAAACAGCTCAATTATATATATTGAGCTGTTTTTTTATTATCTAGGAAATTATAAAATAATTTGATACATTAAACCTTGTAAATACTATGATTAGTGCCATTCTGGATGCAACGTCACGTTGCTTTTTTATTTTCAAAAATTATATTTATTAAGTGATGATAAGAAAAAAAATTATTTTAAGTATCTTTTGCAAAGATCTCATCACTGTATTATTATAATTTATATTTCATGATTATATCATAGCTATTGATAAACTTATAATCCCTTATTAATTATATTCCTGTTTTATCCTTTATTGTCAACCGATGTTTCGCAATAAAAAATATATCTTTGCATGAACCTAATTATAATGTTAAAATATAAAGTATTATAATTTATAAGTGATGAATTAGGAGGAAGATATATGACGTATACATTGATAGCTACTGCCACCATGGGAGTAGAAAGTATATTAGCACAAGAGATCAAAGATTTAGGGTTTAAAAATGTTGTTACCCACAATGGAAGGGTTGAATTTGATGGTGGGATAGAAGATATAATAAAAGCTAATATTTGGCTTAGAACGGCTGACAGAGTTTATCTAAAGATGGGAGAATTTAAGGCTTTTACTTGGGATGAATATTTTGAGAAAGTAAAAAAAATGGACTGGATCAGTGTTTTACCAATCAATGCAGAATTTCCAATTTCATGGGTTAGTTCTGTTAAATGCAAACTTTTTTCAAAGTCTGATATGCAGAGGATGGCTAAAAAAGCCATTGTTGAAAAATTAAAGATTCAGTATAAACATGATTACTTCAGTGAAGACGGAGCTCTTTACAGGATAAAAATTATTGGAAATAAAGATAATTTTGTAATAATGATCGATACTTCCGGTGCTCCCTTACATAAGAGGGGATATAGAGCTCATCTGAATGAAGCTCCTATGAAAGAAACTTTAGCAGCAGCACTTGTTAAATTATCTAAATGGAATGGCGGAGAACGTCCTCTTGTTGATCCTATGTGTGGTACAGGAACTATCTTGATAGAAGCTGCTATGATTGCTAGAAATATCGCTCCTGGAGTAAATAGGAGGTTCGCTTCTGAAGACTGGCATATTATTGATGAACAACTTTGGTTAGATGCCAGAGATGAAGCTTTTACCCATGAAGACTATGAAAAAGAGGTCAGAATCTATGGATCGGATCTAAATGGTGATACTATTGAAACGGCAATAGAGAATGCTAAATTAGCCGGTGTAGAAGATGATATTTTATTTGAACAAAAACATCTATTAGAATTTGAATCTATGGCTGAATACGGATCACTTATTACTAATCCACCCTATGGAGAACGTCTATCTGATTTAGAACAAGTAGAAAAGTTATATAGAACATTAGGAGATATTTGTAGAATGAGATGTAAAAAATGGTCTTATTATATAATTACTTCTCATGATGGTTTTGAAAAACTATTTGATAAAAGAGCTGATAAAAATAGAAAGTTGTATAATGGTAATTTAAAATGCAGGTATTATCAATATTATGGTC
>JAUXGP010000111.1 GCA_030621995.1 Psychrilyobacter sp. | reverse complement strand
TGCCCATTGGAGATGGAAGTGCCAGAATATTTGGTGAACTAATAAGGGATACAGGGACTTTTGATTTGGACTCTGAGATAGAGGAGTTAATAATAACCGAGCCGGTATACCTGACTAAAGGCGATAAGCATATTGTAGCCCTGCCATATGATGGATTTAAGATAACTTATACCATAAAATTTAACCATACATTCTTAAAGACACAGATGCTGGAAATAGATCTCAATAAAGAAAATTATTTGGAGGAGATAGCCCCAGCCAGAACATTTGGATTTGACTATGAGGTGGAATATCTGAGAAAAAATAACCTGGCTTTAGGCGGGACGCTAGAAAATGCCATAGTAATAAATAAAAATGGTGTAGATAATCCAAGCGGTCTCAGGTTTGAAGATGAATTTGTAAGGCATAAAATTTTGGATATAATCGGAGATCTGAAGGTAATGAACAGACCTATAAAAGGTCATATAATTGCCATAAAAGCAGGACATGCACTGGATATAGAATTTGCAAAATTATTAACTAAATAACAGGAGTGATGAAAAAATGATGAATATAGCTGAGATAAAAAAGAGAATACCACACAGATACCCGTTTTTATTGGTGGACAGAGTTACGAAAATTGGAGAAACTACTTTGGAAGCCTATAAAAATGTAAGTATAAATGAAGAATTTTTCAATGGACATTTTCCTGGGCATCCAATTATGCCAGGTGTATTAATAGTAGAAGGAATGGCTCAGGCACTTGGATTATTAGTGAATGCGGATGCAGAACCTATTACACCTCTTTTTGCCTCAATTGAAAGTGCAAAGTTCAAAAAACCAGTAGTACCTGGAGATAGATTGGTGTATGAAGTGGAAGTTATAAAAGCCAGAAGATCTATAGTAAAGGGTAGAGGAGTAGCAAAAGTAGATGGTGAGATAGTAGCTACAGCAGAACTAATGTTTGCTATTATGAAAAAATAGGGAGGAATTTCATGATGGACATACATAAAACCGCAATCATTGAGGATGGAGCTGTACTTGGTAAGGGTGTAAAAGTCGGTCCCTATACCATCATTGGCAGCGAAGTAGTAATAGGAGACAATACCATAATTGAATCTCATGTTGTAATAGATGGGATTACCATAATAGGTAAAAATAACAAGATATACTCCTATGCCTCCATAGGGAAGGAGTCACAGGACCTTAAATATAAGGGGGAGCCTACTAAGACTATAATAGGCGACAATAACAAGATAAGGGAATTTGTAACTATCCACAGGGGAACAGATGACAAATGGGAAACGGTAGTAGGGAACAACAACCTGCTGATGGTATACGTACATGTGGCCCACGATGTTATCATTGGAGATAACTGTATTTTGGCTAACAATGTAACCTTGGCAGGACATGTAACTGTAGGAGATTTTGCAATTATAGGCGGATTGACACCGGTACATCAATTTTGTAATATAGGAGCCCACAGTATGACTGGAGGAGGTTCCTTGATAGTTCAAGATGTACCGCCGTATATTTTGGCTGAAGGGTCTCGTGCAGTAGCTCGTGGATTGAACAGTATAGGTCTTTCCAGAAGAGGCTTTTCCAAGGAAGATCTATCTGTGTTAAAAAAAGTATACAGATTGATATTTAGATCTAAGATGTTATTGAAGGAAGCCATAGCAGAGGCGGAAGAATTATATGGTGATAATCAGTGTGTAAAAAACTTTATAGATTTTATTAAAAATAGTAGTAGGGGGATCATCAAATAATGGATAAGATAGCTGTTATTGTAGGAAATGGAGACCTTCCGGTAAAATTTTTAGAATCTGCTAAGGAGTACGGGATAGATCCGTATCCAATAGGATTGTTTGATACCGTGTCTGAAGAGATCAAATCTCATCCTAATTATGTTGAGATGAATATAGGGGAGATGAAAAAAATCCTTCTATATCTATTGACTAATAATATCGGGAAGATGGTTATGCTGGGGAAGGTTGAAAAAAACTTACTCTTTGGTGACCTGAAATTAGATGAAGTAGGAGAGGAACTCCTAAAGAAGATGCCGGATAAAAAAGATGAAACTTTATTATTTGGCGTGATCTCTCTATTTAGATTAAATGGTATAAAGGTACTGCCTCAAAATCATCTTATGAAGGATATGATGTTTTCTGAAAAAGTATATACCAAAACTATACCTAACAGTGATGAAAATAAAACTATAAAAATAGGTATAGAGGGGGCAAGAGCTCTGTCTAGTATAGATGCAGGTCAGAGTGTAGTCTGTAAAGATGGCTCAATCGTTACCCTGGAAGGGATAGAAGGAACCGATAAGACTATTGAAAGGGCCTATGAATATGCAGGCAGTGACTGTATCTTGGTGAAGATGTCCAGACCCCAGCAGGATATGAGGGTAGATGTTCCTGCAATAGGTCTGGATACCATAAAAAAAATAATATCTATCGGCGGGAAGGGCATAGTTGCAGAGGCTGACAGAATGTTATTTTTAGACAGAGAAGAGTGTATAAAATTAGCAGATGAGAATAATATTTTCATTGTAGGAGTAAGGGTATAGAGGAGGGACAGTATGAAGTATTTTGTTTCCACAGGTGAGATCTCAGGGGATCTTCACCTATCATATCTTGTAAATGCAATGAATAAAATTGACAACAATGCCAGTTTTTTTGGAGTAGCAGGTAAACATTCCAAGGAAGCTGGTGTTACTGTTATACAGGATATAGATGAATTAGCTGTGATGGGCTTTTGGGAAGCCTTAAAAAAATATAAATTTTTAAAAAATAAGATATATGAATATATAGAGTTTATAAAAAAAGAAGAAATAAAAAAAGTAATCTTAGTAGATTATGGAGGATTCAACTTAAAATTTATGGAGCTTCTCCAAAAACATATAGACGGTATTGAGATATACTATTATATACCGCCTAAAGTTTGGGTTTGGGGAGAAAAACGTGTTAAAAAATTAAAAAATGTGGATCATATGGTGGTTATATTTCCATGGGAAGTGGATTTTTATAAAAAACATGGAATAGATGTAGTCTATTATGGAAATCCATTCTTGGATATCTATAAACGAATAGATCGCAGGGGAGACAAGATCCTCCTCCTTCCCGGCAGCAGGAAAAAAGAGGTACAGAACCTTCTGCCCATTATGTTAGAAGTTGTAGAAAAACGTAACAATGAGAGTTTTATATTAAAATTAGCCAGCAGGGAACACTTAAAATGGGTAGATCTGGATATAAGCAGATATAAAAATTTAGAGATTATAGATAATCTGTCTCTTCGAGATGTAGCAGAGCAGTCTAAATATGCCATAGCAGCCTCAGGAACAGTAATATTGGAGCTGGCACTTTTGGGATTGCCGGGGGTTGTGGTCTATAAGATCGACAGGTTAAGCGGGCTTATAGGGAAATATATATTAAAATTAAAATATGTATCTCTGCCTAACTTGGCTTTGGACAGGGAAGTCTATAGGGAACTATTACAGGGGGACTGTAATAGAGATAAGATCTTAGAAGCAGTACAAAATATAGAGGATAACAAAGACTATTTTGAGGAGCAGATAGGGGAAATAATAGAAAAATTAGGCGGGGAAAATATAATGGAAAAGTATGCTAAATTCTTTTTGAGAGGGAAATAATATGAAAAAAACGAAATTAAAAGTTCAAAAAACATCTTTAAAAAAGATGTTTGATTATGGAATGCACTATAAATATAGATTCATGCTTATAGTTTTTCTATCTTTAATAGTGTCGCTGACCAAGGCATTGCCGGCATGGTTATCTAAATCGTTGATGGATGATGTACTTATAGCAAAAGATATGAACAGGCTTCTATTGGTATCTGGCGGTTTGGTAGTGGCTACTATTATAAAAGGTTTTTCAATGTATTATAAGGAGATTTTTTCTTCCTATACTACGAGGTTAGTGGTTAAAGATATCCAAGAGGATATCTACAGGCATCTCCATAGGTTAAGTCATTCTTATTTTGATAAAACTCCTCAAGGGGAGATAATGGCAAGGATAAGCGGAGATGCAGGGAACTTAGGTAAGATTGGATTTATGTTATTTCAAATTTTGCCAGAATTCTTGACTGTAGCAGTACTTCTTATTGGATTGTTTAGGATAGATACGTTATTAGCTTTGATGACCTTGGTATTGTTACCGGCAATGATGAGTATTTTAAAAAAAATCTTAAAAAAAATCAAGAAAACTGCCAGGAAAAGACAGGATCAGAGGGGAGAATTAAACTCCCTTATACAGGAATCTCTATCCGGAATCAGAGTTGTTAAAGCATTTGCAACGGAAGAAGAAGAGATTAGCAAATATGAAGAAAAAAATATGGAAGTATTGAATACTGAGTATAGAAATAAGAAAATAGAGGCTAGGATTTCACCTATAAATGAGATTGTAACTACAACTTTAACAGTGGGAGTACTCCTCTATGGTGGAAATAAGGTTATCGTTGATTCTAGCTTTACAGCCGGAGATCTGGTTTCATTCTTAACTTCACTGGGACTTATGTTTGAACCGCTAAAAAAAGTGATCAAAAGAGGCAGTGAATTGATGTCTATCATGCCGTCAGCTGACAGAGTGATGGAGTTATTGGAGGAAGTACCAGAAGTAGTGGAGAAAGACAGTGCAGCAGACTATGGAGACCTTTCACCCAAGGTGAAATTTAAGGATTTAAAATTTAGATATGGTAAAGAGTTGGATTATGCCATAGACAATATCAATTTCGAAGCAAATGCCGGGGAGATCGTAGCATTGGTAGGCAGGAGCGGAAGCGGAAAAACTACCTTGGTAAACTTAATCCCTAGATTTTATGAGATTGAAGATGGTTCTATAACTATAGACGGCATGGATATAAGAGACCTTAAAATAAAGGAACTCCGTGATCATATAGGAATAGTTCCCCAGGAGACCTTCCTGTTTAGCGGCAGTATCTATTCCAATATCCTCTACGGTGCAGGCAAAGATGTAACCAGGGAAGATGTGATAAATGCTGCTAAGATGGCCAATGCCCATAACTTTATAATAGAGTTTGAAAATGGATATGACCAAGAGGTAGGAGAACGGGGAACATTGATGTCTGGCGGGCAAAAACAAAGGATAGCCATAGCAAGGGCACTCCTGAAAAATCCAGAGATCATGATCTTGGATGAAGCCACATCTGCACTGGACACAGAATCTGAAAGACTGGTTCAAGATGCCCTGGAAAAATTAATGGTAGGAAGGACAACCTTTGTAATAGCCCATAGATTATCTACAATAGTCAATGCAGATAAGATTTTAGTTATGGACAAGGGAAAGATAGCAGAGGCAGGAAGTCATGAGGAACTATTATCCCATGGGGGAATCTATAAAAAGCTGTATGAAACACAACTTGGAGAAGAGGAGAAAATATAAATAATGAGTATTTTAAGAGATGATAATAGAAAAAATGATGATTTAAGAAGTGTTAGATTAATAACAGGATTTACAATTCATGCTGAAGGATCGGTATTGATAGAGATGGGGCATACAAAGGTAATTTGTACTGCATCTGTAAGTGAAAGTGTTCCAAGATTTTTAAAAAAGACAGGAAAAGGGTGGCTTACAGCAGAATATTCAATGTTACCTAGAGCCACTGAAGATAGAAATAGAAGAGAAGCCTCAATGGGTAAATTAGGTGGAAGAACAATGGAAATTCAAAGATTGATTGGAAGATCTTTGAGAGCTTGTTTAGACATGAAAAAATTAGGGGAAAGAAGCATTACCATTGACTGTGATGTTATCCAAGCTGATGGTGGGACAAGAACAGCATCTATAACTGGCGGGTATGTAGCCTTAGCTATAGCTATAAAAAAATTAATTGCAGATGGTAAATTAGAAGAATCTCCTCTGATCTCAAATGTAGCTGCTATCAGTGTAGGAGTAGTAGGTGGAGTTTCAATGTTAGACCTTAAATATACTGAGG
>JAUXGP010000145.1 GCA_030621995.1 Psychrilyobacter sp. | reverse complement strand
TAGAATAATATACTGGATATAACCAAAATATAGGCATAGGGATTATCTAAAATTCTCTCATTTCTCCCTATATTCATATATTTAAATCCCCTCTCTCGACTTATCTTTTCCAGGGCAAACTCTAATACCAGGTCATTTTGAGGTACAATTACCGATATATCCAGTGGTGATACGGAATCATCCAGGAGTTCTAAAACCTTTTTAATAACCTTTCTGTTGTTTTCGCTTTTATATTCATTCTCTATATCCAGATAGAGGTTTGGCAGCCCCTCTATAGTTTCATGAGAATAAAAATTTTCTTCTAATCGGTCCAAAAAATTATGAGTTTCGATGTCTCTGCTGTCTAATTTTATCCTTTTATATTCTGAATCTATTATTATTTTTTCCAAATACCCCTTGGAATAACTGTGAATGCCATATGGACCGTCTGTATTTAATGTGATAATAAGGCCTTTTAGATATCTTTTTATCCTGTCTATGAAGTCCACTTCCGCTATGGATCCTATTTCTCCTGAATCGACCAAAAGATAGCTGGTATTTTTTTTAAAATTATCCAAATAAAACTCATCTTCTAAAAGAAAATTATTGTATAGGTAGATGGAGGTTCCATAATCAAAACTTCCGTTCTCCAAAGTTTTTTCCATATATTTATCGATGATTATATTCATTTGATCATATAATTCAGCCCTGTCAACTTCTCCAAATGATTTTAATCTGTCTCCAATCTTGGTGTATATGAGATTGTTTAAGGAAGCATCCAGGATATTGGAGAGGAGTTTTTTTGAGATATCTTCATTGGAAATATTCAGCTCTCCCAAAAAACCTTGTTTTCTATAATATTCAACTGTTTTTCCCATGAGGCATTGAGAAGCTTCAAAGGTCATAAAAGTCGGCAGTATATTTAATTTATGAATTTTTTTACTTTTTTTTAGGATCAATGGCCAGAATTTATTCAATTCATGCTGAACAAATCCAAAATAAGAATAGATCCTGTTTTCTCCTGAATATTCTAACGTTAAATTTTTTTTGAATTTTATGGCTTCCATCCTGTTGGCAATTAGTACCAAAATTTCGTGGGAGTCTATCCTGCCATTGATCATCTGAATATATTTTTTTTTTAGGAGGGTTGTTTTTCCAGATTTAGTGTCTCCCTCTATAAGTATCTTCATAATTAACCCTCCTAGGTGCCTATGGTGAATTGAAAATGTACAATTACAAATTAAATTTAAATTTTTTATTAGTGTCAATTATTGGCTAAGTTTTTTCTTTTGACTCTAATGTTCTTTTACATTTTACACTATATTTACTGGGATTAATACCTTATAAACAATTTTTTATTTTTATGTAGGATTAATCTGGGATACATAGTATAGTGTTATTGAACATAGTTCATGCAATAATTTTTTTTAGGAGGTAAGAAAGATGAAAAGAATCAAAATTTTATTAGGGATGTTATTTTTGTTATCTAGTATGTCATTTGCAACTGGATTTCAGTTTAACGTAATGGACAAACAGATGCCGGCATCTCAAGATGTAAGCGGGTTAAGATTAAACCTGCTCTATGGTAAGACTGCCAATGTAAGTGGATTAGATTTAAACATCTTAGCTTTGGGTGAAGCTGATAACTTTACTGGTGTTCAAATCCCGATTTTTTTTGGATTAGGAGCTAATAAAGTGAATCATACGTTTAAAGGGGTAGGGTTTGGATTAGTTAATATGAATGGTGGAGAATCTACAGGTGCTCTTTTTGGATTAGTTAATATGACACATAATGTAAGAGGTCTTCAAGTTGGTACTGTAAATATTTCTGATGGTAGAACAACTGTAGACATTGGGGCAGTTAATATTTCAAAGGGTACTGCATTCCAATTAGGGTTATTCAATATGACTGATGATCTTACTGGAGTACAAATAGGTATAATCAACATGGCTAAAACTGGATTTTTCCCAATATTCCCATTCTTTAACATCGATGGAAGAATATTCTAGGGTTTAAATTTTTTAAAGGGTGTCTCTTAATTAATAGAGGCACTTTTTTTAGTATATTAATATTTATTTAAATAACCTATAATTTTATTTAAATACGTAGTACAATATTTAAAATATAAAACTAGGGGGACAAATATGAAAAAAATTAAAATTTTACTGGGAATGATATTTTTAATATCTACCATGACATTTGCAGAAACTCCATTTCAACTGGGAGTACCGGGACAAAATATGCCGGCAGATCAAAGTGTAAAAGGTGTAAGACTTAACCTGCTCTATGGTAAAAATACCAATATGACCGGTTTGGATATAAATATTTTGGCATTAGGTGAAACGAATAATTTTACAGGGGTTCAGTTAAGTCCATTTTGGATTGGAGCTAACAAGGTAAATAATTCATTTACAGGGGTAGGTTTAGGAATAGCAAATATCCACCTGGGGCAGTCTACAGGTGTGGTCATAGGTGGTATTAACTACACCAATGATTTCAATGGTTTACAGTGGGGATTTGTTAACTTTAATCAAAAAAAATCAATGGTTAATGTAGGAGGAATCAATTTTAATCAGGGAGAATCTTTAGTTGATATTGGTTTTGTAAACTATGCTGAAAAAACAACTTTTCAACTGGGGATAGTTAACTTCACCAATGATTTACAGGGTGTTCAAGTAGGATTTATTAACTTTGCGAAAAATGGCTTCTTTCCGGTTTTTCCATTCTTTAATATAGATGGCAGGTTGTAATAGATTTAAATGATTGAGAATAAAAATTCAAAAAAGAAGTTTGTCCATCTATGGTGGGCAAACTTCTTTTTTCCTTTAGAGTTGATTTTTAGAATATATGAGGGTATTCTTGGAGTAAGGAAGTTATTATGAATAAAATAAGGGGATGGGTAGATGAAGTGGAGGATATATTTAGTGGTATATAAACATCTGGAATAATATTTTATCGGTCATTTAATAAAATATTAAAAATATTCTGGGAGGTAAAATATGTGTGAATACTCAACATTAGCTGAACCGTACAAGATAAAGATGGTAGAAAAAATTAGTCTGATCTCTAAAGAGGAGAGGGAAAAAAGGATAGTGGAGGTAGGGTATAATCAATTTGGATTAAAGGCTGAAGATATTTTTATAGATCTTCTCACTGATTCTGGTACTGGTGCCATGAGCGATCATCAATGGTCGGCGCTGATGCTAGGAGATGAATCCTATGCAGGAAGCAGGAGTTTTTATCGGCTGGAAAAATCAGTACAGAACCTTACAGGATATAAATATTTTGTCCCTACCCATCAAGGGAGGGGAGCTGAAAATGTATTGTTTCCCCTTTTGATAAAAAAAGGGCAGTATAGTATATCTAATATGCACTTTGACACAACTAAAGCACATGTGGAATTAAATGGTGGAAGAGCTATTGACTGTGTGATACCGGAAGCCTATAATACTGCACTAAATCATCCCTTCAAGGGAAATATGGACAATGATCATTTAGAAAAAATCATCCTGGAAAAAGGTGCAGAAAATATCGCCTTTATCATAATTACCATCACCTGTAACAGTGCCGGAGGACAGCCTGTTTCCCTAAAAAATATAAAAGAAACCAAGAAAATAGCCGATAGATATGGAATTAAAATAATCTTTGATTCTGCCAGATTTGCAGAGAATGCTTATTTCATAAAAAAAAGAGAGGAAGAGTATAAACATTGCACTATCTTAGAAATAGTTCGGGAGGTATTTTCCTATGGAGATGCCATTACCATGAGTGCTAAAAAAGATGGGATTGTAAATATGGGCGGGCTGATAGCCATCAAAGAAGATTTGGAATTATTTAATGGTGTCAGGGCTAGAGTTGTTCCCATTGAAGGGTTCCCTACCTATGGAGGACTTTCCGGCAGAGATATGGATGCGTTAGCCGTTGGATTTACCGAGGTTGTAGAGGAATCATATCTAAAGTCGAGAATCGGACAAGTTGAATATCTGGGAAAACTACTCTCGGAAGGAGGAGTTCCCATACAAAATCCTGTAGGAGGTCATGCAGTCTTTGTAGATGCTAAGAAGTTTTTACCTCATATTCCCTATTATAATTTTCCTGCTCAGGCACTTTGTGTGGAGTTATATAAAGAAGCCGGTGTCAGGGGTGTGGAGATTGGATCATTTTTATTGGGAAATGACCCCGATACAGGGAAGCAATTGGAATCTGCTTTGGAATTACTCAGATTAACTATCCCTCGAAGGGTATATACCAATAATCATATGGATGTGGTAGCCAAGGCACTGATTAATATCTATAACAGAAGGGATAAAATTACAGGTTATGAAATTGAGGAGGAACCAAAGATCCTAAGACATTTTACAGCTAAATTGAAACCGGTGAAATAATGCTAACAGTAAATAAATAATTAAAGCCTGTAATTTTCCCCTTCATGTAGGAGAAATTACAGGCTTTTTTTTTGTTATTTAGAATCTCTAAAAGGACAAAGTTATTTCCTATATGGTATTCTTTCTGAATTATCTTATAATCCCAGATCCCCTATGACATCTACGGTTTTTCTGTTTAAATGACACCCCATAGCTATTTGTTTCCATACTGGAGTCAGGATATTTTGAACCAAATCTCTTAAATGAGTTATTTATTTAAAATAGGACAGAAAACTAGCCTTTCTTTGCTGTTATTTCTATCTCAACTCTTCTGTTATTTTCTCTTCCCTGTGAAGTAGAATTAGAACTCGCCGGGTATTTAGAACCAAAACCTTCAGTTGTGATTCTGCTTCCCTGCACTCCTCTTGACTTAAGATACTTGGCTACACTGTCTGCCCTGTTCTTAGATAATACCATGTTATAGGAATCCTTCCCTGTACTATCTGTATGTCCTGATATAAACACATCAGTCTTATCATATTCCTTCAATACCTTAGATACTGAATCCAGTACTTCGTAGAAATCACTTTTGATATCCGAGCTGCTGCTGTTAAAAGTTAGATTTCCCGGCATAACCAGTTCCAATTTATTACCAACTCTTTTTAAAGAAACTCCTGTTCTTTGAAGTTCTGCTCTCAGAG
>JAUXGP010000114.1 GCA_030621995.1 Psychrilyobacter sp. | reverse complement strand
CTTAAAAAAATCTAATATCCTGATACATATTCCAGCCTTGTTGAAAAAATACATATTCCACCCAAAAATTAAAAAAGGGAGATAGAAATCTGTTGAATTCCCCTCTCCCTTTTCACCTATTTATAGATCTTTATCTAGTATAAAAACTCAATTCTTTTTTACCATATCTTCTTTCATCCGCTTTTTTAAACTCAGCTACAGTTTCTTCCATATCTTCCAGTATATGGTGCTCTGCTATAATTAAGCCATTTTCAGCTAATATTCCTGTTTCAGATATTTTTTCAATTACCTTTATACACACATTATCTTTGTATGGAGGATCCAGGAATATAATATCAAATTTTTCTCTTTTTTTACCTAAGATTGTAAGAGCTCTCAATGTTTCATTTTTATATGCCCTGCACTGATCTTCAAATCCTAGATTATTTACATTCTCTATGATTACTCTAAGGGCATCTTTGTCCCTTTCTATCATTACAGCTCTTGAGGCTCCACGACTTATTGCTTCTAAAGCTATATTTCCAGTCCCACTAAATAGATCCAAAACCTTGGCTCCATCTATATAGGGAGCAATCATTGAAAATAATGATTCCTTTACCCTGTCTGTAGTAGGTCTGGTATCAAAACCATCCCTGCATTTTATATTTCTACCCTTAGCACTTCCTGCTATTATTCTCATATTTTTCTACCTCTACTTTTATTTTTCTAATATATAAACATTGCATCTCCGAAACTAAAGAATTCATATTTTTCCTCTACTGCTTCCTTATAGACATCAAACATGAAGTCTTTTTCAGATAGTGCTGAAACTAACATCAATAGTGTCGATTTAGGGAGATGAAAGTTTGTGATAAGTGCATCCACTATCTTAAATTCATATCCGGGGTAGATAAATATCTCTGTATCACCAGATGTCACCAGAAGTTTCCCATGGGAATCTGTTGCTGACTCCAGAGTTCTTACAGATGTAGTCCCTACTGCAACTACCCTCCTCCCCTCTGCCTTTGCTCTGTTTACAACTTCAGCAGTCTTTTCGGGCACCTCAAAGGTCTCCGAATGCATCTTATGCTCCAATACATTCTCTGTCTGTACAGGCCTGAATGTTCCCAGCCCAACTTCTAAATATACATCTACTATCTCTACACCCTTTGCCTCTATCTTTTCAAATAGTTCATTGGTGAAATGTAATCCTGCTGTAGGAGCTGCTACCGATTCACCCTTTTCAGCATAAACAGTCTGGTATCTATCTCCATCTTCTAATTTTTCTGTAATATATGGCGGTAGCGGCATCTGCCCTAATTCATGGATTATCTCCTCAAAGATCCCGTCACAGGTAAATTCCAATATCCTGTTCCCATCATCTTTTACCTCTTTTAAGGTAGCTTTCAACTCCCCGTTT
This sequence comes from Psychrilyobacter sp., assembly GCA_030621995.1. Taxonomy (GTDB): domain Bacteria; phylum Fusobacteriota; class Fusobacteriia; order Fusobacteriales; family Fusobacteriaceae; genus Psychrilyobacter. The sequence goes on along the minus strand of JAUXGP010000114.1, from coordinate 4,466 downwards.
CCAAAGGTAATAGTCTGCTCTAATTTTAATTTTTTAGCACGCCTGACCAAACACTCCCATCTATTCAATCCCAGTCTTTTCAGTAAAAATACTTCCATCACTGCACCGGTATCTTTTTTTCCTATAAGTCTTGCAGGGATTACCTTGGTAGAATTTCTGACTAATACATCTCCCTTTTTTAGGTAATCCAGGATATCGTAAAACTTTCTATGTTCTATCTCTTTTTTAGTTTTATCCACTACCAGTAATCTAGAATGATCCCGGGGCATCGTAGGAGTCTGTCCTATCAATTCCTCCGGCAGGTGGTAGTCATAATCTGACAGTAATATTTCCTCTTTAATCTCTTCTTTTTTCTTATCCAATTTCTTCTCCTCTATTACTTCCCTCTCTCTCAAAGACTCACTTTGTCTCTCTTTTTTCAAAGAGAGACATAAAAAGGAGAGTTAATTTCTTTCTTATTTTGTCTGTAACATCTTCCATAATTCTGAATCTGTAGATAATATCACCTTGGTTTTATCATTCATAATCGCCTCATAGGCTTCCAATGTTTTCATGAACTTATAAAATTCAGGATCCCTGTTATATGCATCTGCATATATTTCCAGAGCTTCTGCATCTCCTTCACCCTTTAATTCTTCTGATTTCCTGTAAGCTTCAGCTAATATTATAGTTTTTTCCTGGTCCGCCTGTGACGTTATCTCCAGTGATTTTTCCCGTCCTTCAGCCCTGTATTTTTTAGCCTGCTGATTTCTTTCAGCTTCCATCCTTTTATAGATGTTTTGTTCATTTTCTTTGGGCAGCTCTACCCTTTTTATCCTTACATCTATTATTTCTATCCCTGAAGACCTGGCTATCTCTCGACTTTCCTGGGTTACATCATCCATCACAATATTTCTCTTAGATGAGATTATTTCCGACAGGGTATATTTACCCATCTCACGCCGCAGTTCAGAATAGACTATATCATCTAATCTTATCTGAGCTCCTCTGATATTTTGCACACTTTGCAGAAATAAAAGCGGATCTGCTATCCTCCATCTGGCATAGTTATCTATGACAATATTCTTTTTTCCCTTTATGATTATTCCCTTGGGAGCTGCATCATAACCCAATATCCTCTTGTCAAAATATCTTACCTTATCGACAAATGGAACCTTTACATAGAGCCCTGGCTCATTAACTTCTCTTGTGGGTTTCCCAAATCTCAAAATAACAACATTTTCTATCTCTGACACTTGGAATAAAACGGTACTATAAGCTATAACAGATATTATTATTATACTAATTATTAGTTTTTTCATTATTCCCAGCACCTCCCCCTATAAAGTTTATCAGACTGCCCTTTAAATTTGGATCTACGATTATTTTTTCTACATTGGGCATAATTTTTTCCATAGTTTCTAAATACATCCTTGTTTTAGTAACCTCTTTACCCAATGAATATTTTTCAGTTAATTTTATAAATTTAGCTACATCTCCCTGAGATTCCTTTATCCTTTTCTGCTTGTAGGCTTCAGCTCTATTTATCATTTGAGAAGCTTGTCCACGAGCATTAGGAATAATATCGTTTCTATATCCATTGGCTTCATTTATAAACCTGGCTCTGTCTTCTCTGGCATTGGAAACATCTTTAAATGACTGCATTACTTCTTCGGGCGGTCCTACATCTTGCAGCTGTATCCCGATGATAGTTACTCCAATCCCATAGCTGTCCAAAATTTCCTTTAGTTTTTCACGGGTTTCATCTTGGATTCCTTCTTTCCCAACTGTCAGTGTTTCCTCTATCCCCTTACTTCCTACAACCTGTCTCAGAGCTGATTCAGATGCACTTTTTATCGTTTTATATTGATCTTTTACATTGAATATATAATCTTTTAAGCTGCTGATCTTATACTGGACACTAAAATCAACATCGATCATATTTTCGTCCCCTGTAAACATCAACGATTCCTCTGGAATATTTTGATACCTTGCAGGTGGTCCGACCTCGACAGTTTCAAATCCTATCTCCACTCTATAGACTTTTGTTGTTTTTACAACATACCTTTTCCCAATCGGGCTGGGAAAATACCAATGCATCCCTGGTCCCACAGTTTTAACATATTTTCCAAATCTAAGAAGAGCCGCTTCTTCATCTGGTCCTACCTGATATATACCGGTTCCCAGAAAGACAAGAAACAATATTATTATTATTCCTCCTAATCCGCCCTTTATATGCTTTCTAGGTCTTCCTCCCCTAGGTGGTTCATCTTGATCATTTCTTTCCTCATCCTTACCGTAAAAAATATCCCTTATAAATCGTTTAACATCTTCCAAATCATCAAACCTTATTTCTCCCATAATGCCCCCCTCTAACCTTCGGTTAAATTAATAATGTATAATAAATTAGTGTAATCTGCGACTGGATTATTTTATTTTCAATTATTTTTTCTCCCTATTACTATTCTCTCCAATCCTGCATAATCATAATATACCGTTATATTTAAAAAATCATTTTTTTCCATTATTTTTTTTACAGCTTCTCCCTGGTTATACCCAATTTCAAAAGCCAAATAGCCGCCTTTAACTAGGTAATCTGGGGCATTTTTGGAGATCTCCTCATAGAAATATAAACCATTATCAGGAGCAGTCAGAGCTAGTTTAGGCTCATTCTGTAAGACCTTATCTTCCAATACTTCATATTCATAATCAGGTATATAGGGTGGATTGGATACTATCAGATTAAACTTCTTATACTCTACACCCTTTAATATATCAGACCTCATAAATTTTACATTGGCAGCATTATTTTCTTCCTTATTTTTCCTGGCTACTGCTAAGGCTTTCTCACTTATATCCACTCCTAAAACCATGGATTCAGGGAGTTCCTTCCCTAAACTTATAGATATAGCACCACTGCCGCTGCCTATATCCAGGATCTTGGGTTCTTCTATTCCATCCATCAATTTTATACATCTTTCTACCAATAATTCAGTTTCAGGTCGTGGAATAAGCACTGCTTCATCCACATAGAATTTATATCCATAAAACTCCTCAAATCCCAAAACATATTGGAGAGGTCTCTTACCTTTTCCTATTTCTACCAGCATCTCTCGAATTTCTTTTTTTTCTGCATCTGTAATTTCCCTTTCAAATGTCAGGGTCATCTCCATCCTGGAAACTTTTAAAATATAACTGAATACATGTTCTACATCTAATTTCGCTTCCCTGGATCCATGTTTTTTTAGATATACTATACTTTTTGTCAGGAGTTCTAAAAACTCCTTCCTATAACTTTTTTCCCTAGCTTTGGTTTCTTTGGATTCAGAGAAACCATCAGAAGGAAGAGTTTGATTCAAATTTTTTACTATCTCATCAAACCCCTTCTTATTTTTTATCATCTGCAGTATATACCTTTTAATCTTCACCCTTTCATCATCTATGAGGGGTCTGTCATATTCTGCATAGAGCAATATCCTGTCGATGGATAATACGTGGGATATGACCTTTTCTGCTTCTAATCTAGGTTTAGAAAAGGAGTATTTTTTAAAATACTCCTCACTCCATCTCAATATATCGAGTAGATTTTTCATTAATCTACCATGCTTTGTAGTTGATCTGCCTGGTCAAATGTGATCAATCCGTCGATTATCTCATCTAAGTCTCCATCTAAGATATAGTCTAACCTATGAAGAGTAAGCTTGATTCTGTGGTCTGTTACTCTTCCTTGCGGGAAGTTATATGTTCTGATCTTTTCAGATCTGGCTCCTGTTCCTACTTGCAACTTTCTATTCCCTTCTACCTCTGATCTTTGCTTTTCTACCTCTGCCTCAAATATCTTTGCAGCTAATATTTTCATAGCTTGTTCCCTGTTTTTTAATTGTGATCTACCATCTTGACATTGAACGATAGTTCCAGTTGGCAGATGTGTTATTCTTACTGCCGAATCGGTAGTATTTACATGCTGACCACCTGATCCGCCTGCTCTGTATGTATCTATCTTTAGATCCGATGTTTTTATATCTACTTGTGCCACGTCATCGATCTCAGGTAAGATTGCTACTGTGATTGTAGAAGTATGGATTCTTCCAGATGCTTCTGTAGCCGGTACTCTCTGTACTCTATGTACTCCTGATTCAAATTTTAATCTGGAGTAAGCCCCTTGACCTTTGATTAGGAAGATAACTTCTTTCAATCCACCTACACCAATCTCATTTTTATCCATTATCTCTATCTTCCATTTTCTTCTTTCAGCATATCTAGTATACATCCTGAATATATCTCCAGCGAATAGGGCAGCCTCATCTCCACCTGCTCCACCTCTTATCTCTACGATTACGTTTTTATCGTCGTTAGGATCCTTTGGAAGTAATAATATTTTCATATCCTCTTCCATTTCAGGCAGTTTTTCTTCTATCTCACTTTTTTCATCTAACATCATTTCTTTCATTTCTTCGTCTTTTTCATCTTTTAAGTTTTCTTTAATG
>JAUXGP010000090.1 GCA_030621995.1 Psychrilyobacter sp. | reverse complement strand
TGGTATATGTGGACAGGGGAATATTCCCCTCTTTTTGGTAAGGAGGAGATGAAAACTTTTGAAAGATATTTTGTCAGTGAGAAGGAAACGCATAAAGAGATAAAGAACCCCTACTATACATTGAGGGAGGATGAAGAGATAATATTAAAGCTCATGGATCACTTTGGAGTTCTGAAAGAAAATGGTCATGTTATAAATGGTCATACACCTGTACTGGCTAAAAATGGTGAGCTGCCTATAAGGGCGGGAAAAAAACTATTGGTAATTGATGGTGGATTATCCAAGGCATACCAGCCAAGTACCGGAACTGCAGGATATACCTTGATCTATAATTCCTACGGTTTGAGGTTAGCTTCCCATAAACCATTTAAAAGTATTGAAAAAGCCATTGAAGACAGCCATGAAATAATATCGGTAATACAATTAGTGGATAAGGCAGAGAGGAAAAAAGTTAAAGATACCGATACAGGGGAGCAGCTTATAGGGAGTTTAAAGGAGTTAAGAGTACTGTTGAAGATGTATAGAAATGGAAGTCTTATAGCAAAACATTGATGTACACCATTACAATGAAAAACGATGAAAAAATAGGCTAAAAATTAATAAAAAAGGTTGACTTTTACCCATTAAAAGATTATTATGTGATCAAAGATAGATTAATAAATTAATCACAGGGTAATAGTGAACACAAAAGGAGAATTTATGAATTTATCTGAAAGACAATATAGAATAATAGAAATTATTAGAATGAATGGTTCAATTACAGGAGAGAAGATCGCTAAGATCTTAGGGGTGACAAGGTCGGCTTTGAGAACAGATTTTTCCTTTTTAATAAAATCAGAGATTATAAAATCTAAAACCAAGGTGGGATATAGTTTAAACCCGCAAAAGCCTAAAAAAATAGATAGCTCTTCATTGAGAAATCTAAATGTAACAGAATTTCTAGGTGAAGCTTTAATTTTATCGGAAAAATCCTCCATCCATGATGGAATAGTAGAAATATTTACAAGGGATTCAGGAACTATTTATATAACCAATGGAGATCTGCTTTCTGGTGTAGTTTCTAGAAAGGATCTGTTGAAAGCAGCCATAGGAGGGATGGATCTTTCCTCTTTACCGCTGAGTTTGATAATGAGCAGGATGCCGAACATACATTTTTGCACTATAGATGCCACATTGTTTGAAGCGGCTGAAATAATTGTAAAAAAAGAGATAGATTCCCTGCCTGTAGTTGAGTATTCCAATGAATTAAACGGGTATAAAATTGTAGGGAAGATTTCGAAGACAGATCTAAGTAAAGTTTTATTTGAAACTTTATTGTAGCTGCTGTAGATGACAGGAGGGATTTCTATTATTGATATATATTTTATTAAAGATGATGCCATAGTAGATTCAAAAGTTATCTTAAAGGTAATTAAAGATGAATTGAATCGTGAAGACTTTAAACTGATAGAGATAACGCAGAAAGAATTTGAAATCTTAGAAGTTTTAAATTCTAAGAACTTGGTTTTTTACAGCCTGAAAGATAAAAAACAACTCCGAAAGCTGGAAAAATTTTGTATAGAAAAAGATATCATACACTTTGATACTTTTAAAATTTTAAAATATGGATTTCAAAAGTTATTTAAAAAATCCAAAGCAAATTCATTTAAGAAGATGGATGAAAAATATTTTAAGCGTATTGAAGCTATGGAATTTGCGGTAAAATATGACGATGGAAAGATTACCCGGGGGATATTAGAAGCAGATTTATTGATTGTAGGCTTATCCAGAACGTCTAAAACACCGCTGTCCATCTATTTGGCCAATAAAAGCGGATTAAAGATAATAAATATACCCTTGGTTCCAGAAGTGCCTATTCCAAAAGAAGTCTTTGAGGCAACCCAGGTAATTGGGCTGACCATATCTATAGATAAATTAAATAAGATAAGGGAACAGAGATTAAAAACGATGAAAGCAGAGGAAAGAGCATCCAGCTATGCTTCCTTTGGCAGGATATTGGAAGAATTAGATTATTCAGATAAGATAATGAAAAAATTACGGTGTCCAGTAATAGATGTATCGGAAAAAGCTATTGAAGAAACGGCAGAGATCATCTTAAAATTAATAAAAGCTTAAATGCTCAAGGAGGATTAACTCATGAAAAAAATTATTTATTCCTTTAACGATGGTGGGAAGGAGATGAAGTCATTATTAGGTGGGAAGGGTGCTAACCTTTCTGAGATGACTAAATTAGGATTACCGATTCCCCAAGGATTTGTTATAACGACAGAAGCTAGTATGAAATACTATGAAGAGGAAAAAAAAATATGGAAGGGCTTAAAGAAAGATATAGAACAAAACTTAAAGAACTTAGAGGCTATGACAGATAAAAATTTTGGAGGAGATAATCCGCTCTTTGTTTCAGTGAGATCCGGTGCTGCCATATCTATGCCTGGAATGATGGATACAATCTTAAACTTAGGTTTAAACGATAAAACATATAAGTTACTTGCAACGCAGACAGGCAATGAACAGTTTGCATTTAATAGTTATAAAAGATTTATACAAATGTTTTCGGAGGTAGTATATGGAATTGAAAAGTACAAGTATGATTTACTTGAAAAAGAACTTGAGAAGAATGGAGCTGAAAAAGAAACTTATATTAAAGAATATAAAAAACTCTTTAAATCAGAAGTAAAATTCAAGTTTCCGGAAGATCCAATGGACCAGCTGTTAGCAGCAATCGAAGCAGTATTTAGCTCTTGGAACAACCCGAGAGCTATCTACTACCGTAATTTAAACAATATTCCGCATGATATTGGAACAGGAGTTACCGTCCAATCTATGGTATTTGGTAATATGGGAGATACTTCAGGAACAGGAGTAGTATTTACTAGAAATCCATCTTGTGGTGAAAATAAATTATTTGGAGAATTTTTAATCAATGCCCAGGGGGAAGATGTAGTAGCAGGAATAAGAACTCCTAAAAAGATAGAGGAATTAGAAGGTGTAATGCCGGAAACTTATAGGGAATTGATAGACCTGTGCAATCTTTTAGAAGATCATTATAAGGATATGCAGGATATAGAATTTACCATTGAAAATCATAAATTATATATTCTTCAAACAAGAAATGGAAAGAGAACTGCAAGTGCCGCTATAAAAGTAGCCACAGATCTGGTTAATGAGGGTATAATAACTAAGGAAAAAGCTATAATGATGATAGAGCCTGAGATGATTTCACAGCTGCTGCATCCGACATTTTCAGAGGAAGAGCTGTCAAATTCCAATATATTAGTGACTGGACTGGCAGCATCACCAGGTGCTGCAACAGGAAGAGTGTATTTCAGTTCAGAAAAGATAAAGGAAAATAATGGTGGGATCTTAGTAAGATTAGAAACTTCTCCAGAAGATATTGAAGGGATGAATATAGCAGACGGAATACTAACTGTTCGTGGAGGAATGACCTCCCATGCAGCGGTAGTTGCGCGTGGAATGGGGAGATGCTGTATCTGCGGATGCGGATCACTGGATTTAGATGAGGAAAGAAAAGAGTTTAGAGTAGGAGATACTTTAGTCTCAGAGGGAGATTATATATCATTAAATGGAAGTACAGGAAATGTATACTTGGGTGAATTAAATAAGAGTGATTCCGGGCTGACAGATGAATTTAAGATGATCCTGGACTGGTCCAGTGAAATAGGGGCTATGAAAGTCTTGGCAAATGCTGATACACCATTAGATGCAAGGATAGCCTATGACTTTGGAGCAAATGGAATAGGTCTTTGCAGAACCGAGCATATGTTTTTCGAGGAAAAAAAGATAAACCATGTCAGAGAGATGATCTTAGCTGAAAATAGTCATGAAAGAAAGGTTGCTTTAGATAATATTTTACCCCTTCAAAGACTCGACTTTACAGGGATATTTGAGGCAATGAAAGGTAATTCTGTGACGGTAAGACTGATTGATCCTCCATTGCATGAGTTCCTGCCAAAAGAGATGGAAGAAAAGTTAAAGCTGACTAAATCTATGGGAATTACAATGGAAGAGATAGAGAACAGGATGTTAAAATTGGAGGAGTTAAACCCTATGCTGGGGCATCGTGGATGCAGGCTGGGAATAACTTATCCTGAGATCTATGAGATGCAGTCTAGAGCAATCATAGAAGCTGCCATAGAAGTGAAAAAATCCGGGATAGATGTAAAACCTGAAATAATGATTCCATTGGTAGGTAAGGTAGAGGAATTAAGATACCTGAGAGAAAGATTGGTTGTCTTGGTAGATGAGATAATAGAAAATTCAGATATAGAGTTAGAATATAAGATAGGAACTATGATAGAAGTTCCCAGAGCCTGTGTTACAGCTGATGAGATTGCCAAAGAAGCGGATTTCTTTAGTTTTGGAACCAATGATCTGACTCAAATAACCTTTGGATAATCAAGGGACGATGCAGGAAAGTTTATCTCTGACTACAGAGATAAAAACATATTAGATGCAGATCCATTTGAAACTATAGACATAAAGGGTGTAGGAAAATTGATGAAGATGGCAGTGACCCTGGGCAGAGAGGAGAAAAAAAATCTGAAGATAGGTATCTGCGGAGAACATGGAGGAGACCCGAAGAGTATTGAATTTTTCCACTCAATAGGCTTGGCTTATGTAAGCTGTTCACCATATAGAATTCCTATTGCTAAATTAGCAGTAGCACAGAACACTATAAAAGGAAGAAATTATTCTTTTTAAAAGATAAAAAATTAAGAGATCTGTATAGAGAAATTCTATATAGATCTTTTTTTATAGGAATAATTGAGGTGTTTTTGGTATACTTATAAAAAGAAATCCTCACCTTTTAAAGATAAGATGAGGGTATAAATATTTAGGAGGTTATAAAATGAGAAAGAAAGTTAAATCTTTATTACTTATCTTATCTGTCTTAGCCTTTGTGGGGTGCAGTAATGCAGAGGAAAGGATAAATAGCAAGGCTGTATCGGAGATAGACAGGGGGAATTTTATACAGGCATCCTACCTGTTAAATAATGCCATTAAGATCAACCCCAATTACTTGGATGGAATGGTTAACTATAGAAATGTATACCCGCGGGCACTGGACCAGGCGGTTGAAAAGATAGGTGAATATCAAAAAGTATCGGATTATAAATTGGAAGCTTATGCCTATGAGGATCTCCTCAAATTGAAAAACAACTACTACTATGCAGATGACCTGGTTCATCAAAAATTAGGGATGAGTTTGGAGGTGCCGACCATTGAGGAGTTATATAAGCTAAAAACCACCATGGGTGCAGTATACTACAGTGCTGGAAATGAACTGGAGGACAGGGGATTAAACAGGGTGGAAAAAAGGAACAAATATTTTCTCTATGAAAGGGGTGTGGAACTGTCTCCTGAATATAAAGATATGGTAGATCGTCGTGAAAAAGCATATGGAGAAGCTTTGGTTAAAGCCATGATTGAATTTTCTAAAAATACTCCTGCTTCATATAGAAACAGTCTGGATATCCAGGTAAAGGGGGATATTGCTGCGGGAAAGAAAAGATCCCTTATAAGGATAGTCTCGCTGGATGAAAATAAATTTACAGATGCCTGGGAAAACAATGTGGCTGACGACAGAGCAAATACAGGGATAAAAATAAATTTAAATTATATAACCTCAACTCCTGAATCCATAAAAAGATCTGTAGTTCCTCTAACGTGGTATGAACAATATGTGGTTAATACTAAAAATGGTCCTGTAGTAAAAAATATTAAAAAGACATATTTCAGACATGATTTTTATAAGTCAGCAGATGTAAGGGTAAGTTTTACATATATTATGAAAGATCTTTTTAGCGGGGAAATAATAGGATCCGGAACATTTGACGGGGTAGGAGAGGACAGCTACCGATGGTCTACTTTTTCAGGAAAGCTGCCCAAGGGCCAGGCAGGAGGAACTTATGTAAGAAAATTAAAATCCAAGATGGAATTGACAGAGATGGCACTGGCAGATGCAGTATCTAAGATGGCCAAGGATATATCGGATAAAATATAAGTTGACAAAAACACAAATGTATACTAAACTAATATTAAGAAATAAACATTAATTAAGGAGTGATCATGACTAATAGGGAAAGGGAAGTTTTAAAATTAATTGAAAGCAACCCCATGATCTCCCAAGAGGAGATAGCGAATATCCTTGGAATTACAAGGTCTTCTGTAGCAGTTCACATAAGTAATCTTATGAAAAAAGGTGTGATTATGGGAAAGGGATATGTTTTATCCAAGGAGGAGTCATATATTTGTGTGGTTGGGGGATCAAATATTGATATCCAAGGGTATCCCAAGGATTCACTTATTCCAGGTGATTCCAATCCGGGAAGTGTAAAAACATCCTTAGGCGGTGTAGGGAGGAATATTGCAGAAAATCTCACAAGATTAGGAGTGAAAACCAAGTTTTTAAGTGTTGTAGGAGATGATGAGAATGGAAAAAGAATTCTTAATCATGCTAAATCAATAGATCTTCATATGGAAAATACCTTGGTGGTCAAGGGGGAGAGTACCTCTACCTACCTCTGTGTATTGGATGAAAAAAGAGATATGAATGTAGCTATATCCTATATGGATATCTTAAAAAATATGGATATAGACTATATAAAAAAGAATGATTATATCATTAAAAATTCAAAGTTTTGTATAGTAGATGCCAACCTTCCTGAAATCTTGGAATATTTGGTAACTACCTATGATGTACCCTTTATTTTAGATAC
>JAUXGP010000298.1 GCA_030621995.1 Psychrilyobacter sp. | reverse complement strand
TAAATTTTATTTCTCTTATTCCCATATCCTTATTAAAGCCTTATACATATCATATATTGTCAAAGATCCCCCGTCTTTATCCACCGATACTTACCATATTTTTCTTTATATATTTTTTTTCATTTAATCTATGTTCCTTTGGTTTTTCTCCCATAATTTTTTTTAAAGTTTTCAGCGGATCTTCCTCACCTAAAACTTCTAATAAGTTATACTCTGTATCTGAGTGTAAACACAGCTTTAACTTACCTTCGGAAGTTATCCTTATCCTATTGCAGGATGAACAAAATTTATTTGAATTAGGTGATATAATCCCTACTTCTCCCTTTGAGTTTGGTATTTTGTAAATTTTAGCTACATTTTCCTCCCTGTAAAATTTCAATTCACTATATTTTTTTATAACTTCTTCTGCCGAATAATATTTATCCTTCCCCCAGTCTATATTATCTCCCATTGTCATCAATTCAATAAATCTTACTTGAATTTTTCTATCTTTGGTAAAATTTATAAATTCTCCTGCTTCCTCACTGTTAAAGCCATTGATCAAAACACAATTTATCTTTATAGGAACCATATTCAATTCTTCCAATTTATCTATAGCCGATAAAATTTCATTTAAACCATCTACCCCTGTTATTTCTTTAAATTTATCTCTCTTAAATGTATCCAGGCTTAAGTTTACTCTGGCCAATCCGGCTTTTTTTAATTCTTCCAATTTTTCTGATAACAGCAGCCCGTTACTGGTCATGGTAATCTCTTCTATCCCGTCTACAGCTTTTATTCCACTGACTATCTCTGCCAAATCTCTTCTTAACAGCGGTTCTCCGCCTGTTAACCTGATCTTTTTTATTCCCATTTTTGAAAATAATTTTACTAAATTAATAATCTGTTTTTGTGACATAGTTTTTTCAAAACAACCTGTATTATCGCAGGGGCTGCAATATTTACATTTAAAATTGCAACTATCTGTCAATGAAATTCTTAAGTAGTCTATATCTCTACTGTATGAATCTAACATATTTTACCCCCTCTATTTTCTGGCACAGTCTCCTGTTTTTTTTAATAAAATTTCTAACCCATGGTGTACTGGTTCTAATATATACCCTAATATTTCCTTTACTGCTTTGGGGCTTCCAGGAAGATTGATAATCAATGTATTCTTTCTGATTCCTGCAACACCTCTGGACAACATCCCGCGATTAGTGATCTTCAAACTAAATGCTCTCATAGCTTCCGGTATTCCCGGTGTCAGCCTTTCTATTACTTTTAGAGTTGCTTCCGGCGTTACATCCCTGGGAGAAAATCCTGTTCCCCCTGTAGTTAGAATTAAGTCTACATCTCCTCTTTCTGTTACTTCCAAAAGTTTTCTCTCTATAAGGTCTTCTTCATCCGGTATAAGAGTAGTGGTTCTAACTTCATATCCAAATTCTTCTACACACTCTATAATTACTTTTGTACTTAGGTCTTCCCTTTCACCTTTTGACCCTTTGTCACTCATACAAATTATTCCAACTCTCATAATTTCACCTCTTATCATCAATAATAATATATTCTGTTTTGCTTATATCAAGAATAATATACCTCATTTTTATATAAATCAAGTTTTTTTCTTAAATTATGTAATTAAATGCAATAAAAAAAGATCCATAGATACTTCTTCAGTGTCTGATGATACTTACATCATACTGAGGAAATATCTATGGATCATAAACATTTTAAAGGGAGAGAATGTGAGGTACAGAGAGAATTCCTTTATTTCTCCCCATTCCATTCAGAATGAAAATTTTCCAAGAATTCCTCCATTACCCTATGCCTATTTTGAGCTTTTTTATATCCTGTTTTAGTGTTCATCCTGTCTTTTAACAGCAGCAGTTTTTCATAAAAATGACTTATTGTATCTTCCTTAGCTTCCCTCTCTTTTATATCGAGATCAGAATCCGGAATATACATAACTCTTTTTTTATATCCGCCATATGCAAAAGTTCTTCCTATCCCTATTGCTCCTATGGCATCTAATCTGTCTGCATCTTGGACTATCTCACCCTCGATAGTTTCCATCTTATGTTTATTTTTTCCACCCTTAAATGATATATTATTAGCTATATAAACTACATGATCTATTATTTCTTTTTCTACTTCTGACTCCATTAAAAATTTACTTATAATATCCCTTCTATCATCATCACTGTGTCCAAATTTATGATCTGCTATATCGTGGAGGAGAGCCCCTAATTCTACTACAAAGACATCTATATTCCCCTTGTTAAGTTCCTTTTCTTTCTTAGCTATATCCAGTGCATTGTTGTAAACCCTTACAATGTGCCACCAATCGTGACCCGACCCTTCACCTTCTAATTCTGCCTTTACAAATTCTTTAGTTTTTTTTATAATTAATTTTCGATTCATTCTCAACTCTCCTTCAGATATTTTATATATATTTTTATTTTAACATATTTATTGATGTTTCGTGGTAATTAAAACCTTGTAAATATTAGTTTTAAAAACTTATAATAACGCAAAAATTCAGATATTTATTTGATTTCCATATGAAATAGTCCCAATCAAAAAAACCATGAAACTACAGAACACTCATCAGGAAGACCTAAAAATAGAGAATGAATCTCTATTTTCACTGTGAAAAAAACAACTACTTCAATTT
>JAUXGP010000276.1 GCA_030621995.1 Psychrilyobacter sp. | reverse complement strand
GATCTCATTCCTTTTAAAATACTCTGTATGTTCATCAAAAAAGTATTTTCCCAGTTTATAATCTCTGTACCTTGGAGTTACATAGTCTACTTTTATAAAAAATACACCATCTGCACTCTTTTCTCCCAATAAAATCCCGGCTATATTGTTATTTCTCAACATATATAAACCTTTATTTTGAGCCTTTAAATCATCTTTGGATATTTGTTTTTCTATCTCTTGCATATTCACCTTTAAAAAATAATTAAAATATTCAGAATCAGTCTCAGCTTCTACCAGTTGAAACTCCTCCTTGGTGTTATAAATATTATATAAAAAATATAAATTTATAAACGCTATCCCAATATTCATTGTTGCTGTAGGCAGGGAATGGATTAAAAATCCAAATGTCGCAAACAGTATACACCCCGCAAAGTTAATCCATCTAAGTTTAATGATCGATGTCATAGTTAAAGATACAAGAACTACCAATGAAGCCAAGTAACCAAACCAGTCAATCCAGTTAATTTCCACCTAATAACCTCCTATACACAGTTTTTATATTATACTAAAATTTAAAGAGCAAGTCAAAGTCATTCCACCTATTTACCCAAGAATTAATGTCATAAGTGCACACTAATGACAAATCAGCTCTCTTTCTAAACAAATGATACTGTTTAAAAACAAAAATAAAAAGGACATGCGTCCTTTTTATATCTCGATTTTCAAAATAACGAATGTCATATCATCTATTTGTTCTTTTTCTTCCACAAAATCATCCAGGGAACTAAGCAGCTTCCCCTTGATCCCTTGGGCATCTAGGTCATAGTTTTCCTGGATTACCTGCTTCAACCTATGGATCCCATAGAGTTCTTTTCTAGGGTTTTCAGCTTCTGTCAATCCATCAGTATAGTATAAAAGAACATCTCCCTTCTCTAATTTTATCTTACCCATCTTATACTCATAGAATTCCAAGAATCCTACTGCTACCCCTTTGACGTTTTCCTCTAAAACCTCTCCCGTTCCAGCTTTATACAAGATAAGCGGGTTATGTCCTGCATTGGAATAATAGAGTGTTTTAGTTAAAAAATCATACTGGCTGTGGAAGATAGTTACAAACATATCCTCACTTATATCCGGATAGATAATATCGTTTAGATCGGTTAAAACTTCAAGAGGGTACGAATCTTTATATTCCAATGTTTTCAGCACAGATCTTATTAGAGCCATCAAAAATGCCGCAGGAACTCCTTTTCCGCTTACATCTCCTATAGTTATCCAAAGTTTGTTATCCCCTGAAAGGGAATAATCGTAATAGTCTCCTCCCACTTCCTTGGCCGGATTAAAGTACTGGGCTATCTCTACACCATTTATATCCCCCAATGACTGGGGTAATAATTTTTTCTGAATATTTGAGGCAACTTCCAATTCATTGTCCAGACGTTCCTTTATTATAAGTTCTGAATATATTAACGCGTTATTTATAGCAATAGCTACCTGGATAGCCAAAGCTGAAATTGTAGCTTCATCACTATAACTTAACTTATTTTTATCCTCAACTATATAGATTACTCCCAGCTCCTTACCCTTTACTACCAGATCAGAAATAACTATACTTTCATCCTCTGTAGCTTCTATAGTTTTAGATATCTGGGTATATATATTTTTATAGTCACGTCTATTGTATTTAGCTAACTCTTCCGGTGAATAACTTACACTTCCTGTATTTATAAACTTCCCCTTGGTTTGTTTCAGCTCCAACTCCCCGTCTTTCCAGAGATATATGGCTATCTTTTTTACTCCTGTCAAAACAAAGTAGGCATCCAGTATAACTCCTATGATCTTGTCTAACTCCAAGGTTGACAGGACAGTTCTTGCCACGGCATTTATATTGGATAAATTAGCTACTTTTTTTTCCAGCTCCTCATTGGAATATTCCAGCTGGGCTGATTTTTTTAGGAGGGAATCATAGGTAACGTTCAGTTCCTCCTTAAATTCCCTCAATTCCTTAACTGAGTTATTCAATTGTGCCTCTTGAAACCTTATGGTTTTTACTGTTTCCTCATAGGATTCCTTGAGTTCATCCATTATTTCAGAATAGTCTTCCCTCTTACCTATTTTTTCTATAAGTGTATGCATCTCATCTATATTTTTTCTTTCATTTTTTTTCAGCAGGATCAGTGATAACACTCCCACTATAAAAATAATTAAAACATATTCCATTATTTTTCCTGCCTCTCTTTATAAGATTTTGGGTTTAAAAAATCATCTATCAAAACTTCTTCATCTATAGTCAATAAGTCTTTCAAGGATACGTCTTTTACTTTAATCTTCAGGTTATAGCCATCATAATGGTTCACCCTATATTTTCCCCCATAAAAAAATATATACTTCCCGCCTGAAACTGTATAACCATTGTATAATCTATTTTCCACTACTACAATTTTCGAATCAAATTTTAATTGATTCCCTATTATTTTTTTTACATCCCTATTCTCTACATCATTTAAGTAGATATACCCCTGTTCCTTAAAAATTTTAGGAGTTAAATCCGTATTTCTGTCTATATAGATATCTTTTTCCTGCCAATACTTGGTTTTTTCATCGGAATAGGGCTCCTCTATCCTTAGAATTAAATTTAATTCTACCTGTTCTATTATTTTAAACAGTTTTTTTCTCTTACCTTCCATCTGCAAAATAAGTCTTTCCTTATCTAATTCTGTATAGTTTGCCTCACTGTTAAATTTTTCATCACTATCCATTATTTTTTTCCAAAAATAAACCTGTTTATTCAGATAATATTGAGTTCTTCCCAGTTTTTCATCCAATTTTATTGTCACTTTTTCATCTATACTGTCTCTGTCTACCTGTG
>JAUXGP010000143.1 GCA_030621995.1 Psychrilyobacter sp. | reverse complement strand
ATTATGATTATATTAAATTAAATTTACTTTAGGAGATGAGAAATATGCATATAAACAGCTTAACAACACCTTGTTTTTTACTAAATTTAGATGTTTTGGAAGGCAATATCCAAAAATTTCAAAGGTTAGCAGATAAGAACAATACCCAATTATGGCCCATGCTGAAAACTCATAAGAGTACAGAGATAACCAGGATGCAGATGGAAGCAGGAGCCGCTGGAGTACTCACAGGAACCATTGACGAAGCAGAAGCTGTGGTTGAAAAGTCCGGTGTAGAAAAAGTAATGTTAGCTTATCCAGTTTTAGGGGAAGCCAATATAAAGAGGATAATCCAATTAAAAAAGAAGGCTGAGGTATATATAGCCCTTGATGGGGAGGAGGGAGCCAGGGAGATTTCAAGGGGTCTAGGCAGTGATAAAATAAACTACCTCCTTATCTTAGATTCAGGATTGGGAAGGTTTGGAGTAAGAGCTGATAAAGTAGTTCCAACGGTTAAAATTATAGATAGTTATAAAAATTTAAAATTTTCAGGTATTTGTACCCACACCGGTCAAGTTTATGGAGTTTCGGGGAAAGATGAGGTAGGTTCTATCATTGAGATGGAACTTAGTTCTACTAAAACAGCTGTTGAAAATCTAAAAAAATCAGACTATAAGTGTAATATTGTAGCCACAGGGACAACTCCTACATTCTATGAAGCTATAAAATCACCATATATAACGGCTTCCAGGCCTGGGAACTACGTATTCTGCGATGCTATCCAGATAGCATTAGGAGCAGCCACAGTGGAGGAGTGTTCCCTTACAGTTATGAGTACCATCGTTTCACAACCAAGTGAAAATCTATTTATTTTAGATTGCGGAAGTAAGTGTTTAGGTTTAGATAAGGGGGCACACGGCAGTTCACTTATCGAGGGATTTGGGACTATAAAAGATCATCCTGAACTTATGATTGTTGGACTCTCAGAGGAAGTGGCTAAGGTTAAGATCCACGGGCAAACAGATTTAAAGATAGGTTCAAAAATAGAGATAATTCCTAACCATAGCTGCTCTGCTGCAAATATGACCAGTTATATGGTCGGTTATAGAGATGAAAAAATAGAACGTTTAATAGAGGTAGATATCAGGGGGAATTCTAAAAAACCTCAGATAGATTGATATATTTTTACAAAAAAATGAGGGGATTCTTCCCCTCTGTTAATTTTTTAAGCACTTTTATATTTTTTTTATCTTTACCTTAAATTTTAAAATCCTTTTAATCCATGAAATCATAATACACTCCTTTATAATTACCTCTTAAAAAAGTTAAATCTTACCTATGTTTAAATATAACATATTATACAAGGCTTTTCAAGAAATAATTAAATTCTGAAGCTCTATTTTACCATATGTTTAAAAAAAATAACTAATTTTTTTTATCTAAGGGAAATTTAAAGGTAATTTTTCCACCGAAATATGGAGCTATCACATATTCAGGAAACAGAATAACTAGATCTATCCCTTAATTAATTGAACTAACTCTCTGGCAGTATCTGTAAGAAAATTCCCCTTAAGATAAAACAATTCATTTTCAGCATTTTCTTCCAATATTTTTGCATTTTTAGGCTGCTCTAAAAATAACCCTATCTGATTAAAATTTTCATCTAAAATTACCATTGTAGGTATTTTAAACTCTTCTAAATTAAGTAGAGGCGTCAAATATTTTCTGCCCCTTCCCAGAGATATTATAGAAAGTTTAATATTATCATTGATTTCAGTTAATTTTTTAGCCACAGTTATATTTAACTGGCAATCCGGGCACCACATTTCACCGCTGGCTAAAATATAGACCCTATCTTGGATTTCTTTAATTTCATCGATTAGATCCATAGGCAGATCTATTCTGGAAGAATTTTTAGGAATTCTACCCCTTTCACCTTGGCTGGCTACCTCTATATAGTTCTCAAATTTTTGTCCTACCTGAAAAAGTTCTTTAAATGTCATATTTCCCTCCTGTTTAAACCTATTTTTTTTTCAGTATAACATGAAAATAGAAGATTAACAAAAAATCAAATTCTATCATTTATGTTATTTTTGTGGTATAATTAACAGCCGCATCATTTAGTTTAACATCGGGAGGTAAGATGAAAAAATTAATATTATTTATATCTGTTTTTCTTGTTTATAGTCTAAGTTTTAGTGTTTTTATCGAGAAAGATCTATATAAAAAATTAGATACATCAAGATTGGATAAAAAAGTTTTGAATAGAGCCCTTGAAGGATTGTCAAAGATCGACATAAAAAACAAAAAAGTTTTGACAATTATCGACTATACAAAGTCAGCCAATGAAAAAAGATTGTTTGTTATCGACCTAAAAAAAGAAAAAATTATTTTCGATACCTATGTTTCCCACGGAAAAAATACTGGTGGAGAATTTGCAAAAAGTTTTTCAAACAATATAGATTCCCTTCAAAGTTCAGTAGGATTTTTTAAAACTTCCAATACTTATATGGGTTCCAATGGATATTCTATGAGATTAGACGGGTTAGAAAAAGGAATCAATGACAATGCAAGGGAGAGAAATATAGTTATTCATGGAGCAAAATATGCTACAGAATCATATATAAATAAAAACGGAAGATTGGGCAGGAGCTGGGGTTGTCCCGCCGTTCCTCTGGATCTCAGTAAAGATCTGATCAACAGTATTAAAGGCGGAAGTATCGTTTATATTAATGGAGACTTAAATAATTACCAGAAAAAAACAAAATTCTATATAAACTTCTAAATTTATAACAGAATTGAAATATTTAAACCAAAAAGGAGCTGTAATTACAGCTCCTTTTATTGTTTCTATTCCCTGACTCCTAAAACCACAGTTGTGTTTGCTGTAATTATTAAGGTACCGTCTTCTACCATTATCTTCGTATTTTCCAGTGGAATAATACCGGCATTTTCTGAATCTACCAAGATATCCATCCTCTCAAAAAATTTCTCATCTTTTAACTCTAAAGTTTCAAAGGAAGCATTGTGTACAACTAAAAATTTACTGTATGGAATCCTCTCTATTCCGGCTCCATAGTTATATTCTATGGTATTATCCAAGGTATAAGCTATTACCCTGTAGGCATTAAAATCATCTGTCAATATAAATCCCAGCCCTTTTTTTATATTTTCCGAGGTTGAATATCTAAAGGCATTGGCACTTCTCCTTAATTTTATTAAACCGCCGCAATAATTATTCAGCTCCTTAAACAGAATATTTTCCTTCCTCCCCCATCTGATTTTATTTACAAAATCAGAAGAAGAGTAACTATTTTCATGGTAATGAGTTATATCCCCGATATCATCATCTAGATTGATGAATTCCGATGTATGTGCTCTATCTGATTCAGGATCTTTTGGCTGATGTCTGGCTCCCAGCGGCTTTGTAAGACCGATCTCTGTTCCACCTTGAATTATCACCTTTCCCTGAGAGGTAAACAGCATCCCTAGACTGAACTTGGTCAGATGTATCCTTTTCTTCATGGTTCCATCATAGGATAAATTAATCTTATCCCAAAGGGTAAAACCGTCATGGATTGATAGATATTGCAAAGTTTCATTGGGGGAATAAGCAAACCTATGGTAGAGATCTATACTCACTGATTTATTGTAATAATCTATTATATTTCCTATAATTCCAGCTCTGCATATATCTGTAAAATCATATTTACCCTGGACAAAACCACGTTCATGAATCTTTCCTAAGTAGGAATCCCTGGTACTGTCATTGAAGACGGCCAAATTTATCCCATGGGGATAGTTGGCTATATGCCCCTTTACAGGAGCTTCATTGATAGGAAGATCTGTAAAATTCCAAGCTTCTCCCTGCAATATTATATTATCTCCCACAGCCTTTCTAATCTCTATCATGGTGTCTGTATCCATAAAGCCCATAAGATCAAATCTGAATCCATCTATTCCAAATTCATCTATAAAAAATCTTATTGAATCAATAATTAATTTTCTTACCATGGGGTTTCTACTCTCCAAAGTCGGTCCTGCCCCTGTCCCCCCAGAGATACTCTCACCAAACATACGATAATAAGATCCCGGTGTTAAATTTTCAAATATATCCCAATTATAGGTATGATTGTACACCACATCCATGATAACTCCAATTCCATTTTCATGGAGTTTATTCACCAGATTTCGTAATTCTTTGATACGGCCATATGGATTTTCTTCGTCTGCAGCTAACCACCCTTCCAATGTAAAGTAGTTATGCGGGTCATATCCCCAGTTATATGATGATCCCAGCTCATTATATTTTTTATTTCCCTCATCTACAGTAAAATAATTTTGTATAGGTAAAAATTGAACATGGGTAACTCCTAATTCCTTTAAATGGTCTATTCCTTTTTCATATTCACAAAACCCTTTAAAAGTCCCTGCATCTTCCATCTTTACACCTATGGTAAAATCCCTTATATGGATCTCATAGGCCACCATGTCTGTAGGAGACCCCAAGTTAGACATTCCGATACTGATTGGTTTCTCCCCTGATTCCTCTGAATCCATAGATATGATAGCACCCCTTCCTATATTATTTGCATCACCATCTGGTACAAAGCTTGCCATAGATTTAGCATAGGGATCCAGAGCATATTTTATAGATCCGTCTAGATGTTCCACTTTAAAATCATAAAAAAATTTATCCAGATTTAAATAGCCTGTTTCCCTCTCCTTTAAAATAATACTCCAAACGTCATCCTCTAATTTAACCATATTTTTAGAAAAAATGAGTCTCTGTGAATCATATTTAGAATATAAATTCAAAAGAATATTTTTTATGTTAGGAGCCCAAACCTTTATTTTTGTAGTTCCATCTTCTTTAAAGGTAACTCCCAGATCATCGCCTTTATATAGAAATTTTCTTAAATTCATATTCTGCCTCCTAATTTTTTAACAATTTATACAAAAGAAGCCAGTTTATACAAACTGGCTTCTTTTTTGTACTATAATTTATTCTAAAAAATTAATTTTTTCCTTTAATGTATTCATGTATTTCATGGGCAGCATCTTTTCCTGCTCCCATAGCCAGGATTACTGTAGCAGCTCCTGT
>JAUXGP010000205.1 GCA_030621995.1 Psychrilyobacter sp. | reverse complement strand
GTCTGCAGCCATTCTTTTAGCCTTTGCTGCTGCACTCATTCCTGCTGCTACTCCGCCTATAATCACTATTCTCATAAATCCCCCCCATTTGCCTAACCTCACCTTTTACAGCTTTTCCTCCTCTCCTAAATTAGGAGAGGAGATAGAAGTGAGGTCTTTTAGTTTAATAATAATGCTGCTGCTCCTACTATCCCTGCCTCATTCCCTAATTTTGCAGGTAAAATCTGTAAACCGTCCATACATACCGGTAAACTGTATTTTTTTATCTTTGCTGCAATCCCGTCAAATAAGATATCACCTGCAAGGGCTACTCCTCCACCGATTACTACCACTTCCGGATTAGTTACATGTAATAAGATAGACAGCCCATGGGCTATATATTCCGTAGTATAGTCAACTATATCCAGAGAAAATTCATCTCCTGATTTCGCTGCATCAAACACATCTTTAGCCTCTACTTTTTGCCCTTCTTTTTTCGAGATAATATCCCAAAGTTTGTTATTTTTATTCACAGCAAGCCTTGATTCGGCTTCTCTTTCAATTCCTGTAGCAGAAACATATGCCTCAAAACACCCTTTTTTTCCGCATCCACAGAGTTTCCCATTGGGAACTATTGTCATATGACCGATTTCTCCACCTGCACCCTTGGCTCCTCCAACTAATTTTCCATCGGCAACTATTCCGCCGCCTATTCCGGTTCCAAGAGCCATTCCGATAACATCACTGTATCCTACAGCTGATCCCTGCCAAACTTCACCTAAAGTAATTACATTTACATCGTTATCTACTTTTACCCTGTATCCTGTTTTCTCTCCTAATATCCTGGCTACATTGAGGTTCCCCTCCCAAGGGAAGTTAGCAAAAAAACTTACTATCTCTTGGTGAAGTACAGGGCCGGGAATTCCCATTCCTACCCCTAGTATATCGCTTTTATCTATATTTTTTTCTACTCTCATTTTTTCTATTTCTTCAGCAATTCTGCTAAAACAATCATCATAGCCTGCCTCTGAATTTGTTTTTATAGATTCATTTAATAATATTTTTCCATCTATATTTAATAGTCCAAATTTGATATTTGTCCCGCCAATGTCTATCCCAAATAAATATTTCATCTTTGCCCCCATAATTTTATAATGCCATTTCTTATATTTTTATTTCAATTTTTATTGTTCCCTACTAAACTTTCCTTCCACTGATTCCCATTATCATTTGGAAAACTTGTCCTTCAAAGTCTTCGGTTTCTCCCTTGTAGGAAGAAACCATAGGAAGGAAGAGGGTCAAAAGAGTTAAGCTTTTTTCTCTCTGGCTTCCTTTTCCCTTTCAGCCTGAGTTTTAGAAATATAGTAGGGCTCCAATGTATACAGATTATCTGCATCTCTTTTCTCTGCCATCTCAGCCAAAATTCCTGCTCTTACCATTGAATTAGATTTTAAATTATATATGGCATTATCACCCATAACTTCATTTATTATTTCCTTATAGACAATACTTCCATCACCTGTAAAGACTATTTTTTCCCCTTTAAAGTCTTCCAATATTAATTTTAGCTCCTCAGCTCCATACTGAGAGTTTCTTTCTATCAGGTCACCATTGTATTCATAGGCAGAATAGTACACCCTTCCCTTTCTGGCATCTATGAGTGACATAATTTTATTGGGAGTTTGTGACACAGTATGTGCAAGGATATCCAATTCATTTACCCCTACAAGGTCGCAGCCGATACTATAAGCCAACCCCTTAGCTGTTCCTACTCCTACTCTTATTCCCGTAAATGATCCAGGCCCTATACTGACAGCTATCCTGTCTATATCCTTCGGCTTAAGTTTAGCCAGGCTGAATACCATGTCTATTATAGACATCAAAGAATCTGAATGGTTCAGCCTTATATTTGCGTTTATTTCCGATAAAATCCCTATCTCACTATCGTATAATGCTACACTACCTGTTTTAGTAGAAGCATCTATTCCCAATATTACCATAATTTATTTAACTCCTTCTCTCTGGCTTCATTCCCAACAAATTTCATCTCAATTTCACGAGAATTTTCATCCCTGTGATATATTTTTATCTCTATATATTCTTTGGGTAATTCCGTATCTATTATGTTAGCCCACTCTATTATTGTCAGCCCATCATTGTGCAGATAATCTTCATATCCTATCTCATAGACTTCCTCGGGGTCAGACAATCTGTATACATCAAAATGATATAACGGCATCTTCCCGCCCAGATGTTCCAATACATAGTTAAATGTCGGACTTTTTATATTCCCGGTAATCCCCAATTCTTTAGCTATTGTCTTAGTCAGGGTGGTTTTTCCTGTCCCCAAATCTCCTACCAGTGCTATCACGTCATTTGGAATTACAAATTCAGCTAATTTAACTGCTAATTCTGTCAGCTCCTCAAATGATAATATTTTCTTCATATTTATTACCTTCCTTTTCTCAACCCATCCTTTTTATAGTTGCCCTTTGCCCTCATCCTTCCTATGTTTTCTCCCTCTTAAGGAGAAACCAAAGTAAAACTTTCTCCCTTTCGAGGGAGAGAGTGCCCAAAGGGCGAGAGAGGGTAAAAGAGTAACCGACAACAAGAAAAGAGTTATATTTTAGTTTTGGTTTCCTGCTATCTTTTTCACTACATTGGAGGTAGATTTCCCGTCTACCAGGGTAAGGATCCTTACCTCTCCGCCGTTTCTCTCTACTACGACAGTTTCAGGAAGATCTTCTTTCTTATAATCTCCTCCCTTTACATGGATAGACGGCTTCAATGCCTCTATTATCTCTACAGGTGTATCCTCTGGAAATATTACAGCATAATCTACAGCCTTTAATCCACACAGCAGTTCTGCCCTGTCCATCTCACCATTTATAGGTCTTGTAGGCCCCTTTAGCCTTCTTACAGAATCATCCGAGTTAACTCCTATGATCAATATATCACCGCATTCACGGGCTTCATTCAAATATCTTAGGTGTCCTACATGTAAGATGTCAAAACATCCATTGGTAAAGACCACTTTTTTCCCGCTTTTTTTTAACTCTCCCACTAATTTACCGGCCTCTTCTCTGGTTAATATACTCATAAATTCCTCCTGATTTTTTCCTTTTATTTCTATAAATTATACCTTAATTTCCACACTTTTAAAAGCTGAATTTAAAGCTTACCTTTTTTAAACTTTTTGACACAGACTAGATTTTTATTTTTAATCCGAAGTTTATAGTCGTCCCACTTCAGCTGTATTGTTCCTACAATAACGATCGTGACTTACTTACAAAGACATTTATAAACCTTCTTGACTTTCTTTCGTCTATTTCTTGTGTCAAGACAAGAAACAGACCCGTATTAAAGATGGAATCTTTAGAACCTACTATCTTTGACGCTGACTAGAATCTGACTTTGATTTTAAACTCTGAAGTTTATAGTCGTTAAGCTTCAGCTGGAGTGTTCCTACAACAACGATCGTGTATTACTAGCTAAGACAATATATAAATCTTCTTGAACTTTTACGTCTCGTTTTCTTTCATAGAGAAAAGAGACCCGTATTAAAGATGGAATCTTTAGAACCTATTTTTGCCACCAATCGGCACTAATGATATACGAGTATTAAAATTATTTATACTTGAATAAAAAATTTTAAATGTATAAAACTTTATAGCTATAACACAGTAGTTTCACTTTCTTGTCGCAGATTACACAGATTTTCTCAGATTATTCAATACTAAGAAATTATTTACTTTAAAATCTATTCCTC
>JAUXGP010000024.1 GCA_030621995.1 Psychrilyobacter sp. | reverse complement strand
ATCATAGGAAAAATAATAAATTTCTCCTAATTTTACAACCGCTTCTTCAGAAATATCGGAAAGTATAATCTCATCATTTTCACTGAGGGAGAGTTTTTTTCCCAAACTTTCAATCTGATTATTGCAAAATATATAGTCTTTTTTTTCTTTAAGAATAATTTTTATATTTAATGTTTTAAATTTATTTAATTGAACTATTTTTATTTCATCGGTGTAGATAACAACTGCAAAGAAAAGATGTTCTATATCCTGTAAATTGATGATATGAGCAAGGGATTCTAAAATAAGAATATTTTCATTTTTGGTTTCCTGAACTTCACAAATATCTTTAATTTTTTTTATGGGAACATCAGTGACTTCACTGAGTAGAAAATAAAAATTATCATTTCCTATAAAATAATTATTCATACTCATCTTCCTTGTCTATTATAGTTGAAAAGCTTCTGTTTATTAAATTTTTTATCTCATTGATATCTTCTTTTTTCTTCATCATTTTTAAAAATTCTTTGATATAAAAAATTTCTTCTTTTTTTTCTTCTAATTTTCTTTTTAGTATATCGTTATCTCCACAAAGGCTATTAGATTTTAATTCTTTGAAGAGCAGCTGGTCTAAAAAAGGAGAAATTTTTTCTAAAAAAAGTTTTAATTCGTTGGACTTTTTTTTGTAAAAAAGAATTCTTGAATCATTTATCAAAACCATTCCAATGGGATTATTGAGATAATTAAGTTTTATTCCCAGATCATAAGTCTTTTCATTAAATAAAATCTTTTCAGTATAATAGTTGAGTTTGAAGACTTTATTCTTTAGCTCAATGTTATTTTTTTCAATGGGTATCAGGGTACAGCTGGACAGATGAAATATTTTTATTACTTCTTCCTGAAAAACCTCTTGAAAAATATCAAGGGAGTCGATAATTCTTAACTTGGATAAAATACTAATGGAATTATATTCTACAGTAAACTGACTGAATTTTATCCCAAAATAGAATATCTCAATTGCCATTAAAATAAAAATAAGAATCACTGAAAAACTATTGTGGAACATATATCTGGATATGAGTGAGATGAAAAAACATATGATAATATTTTTCCCAACCAGGTTTATAAATTGTCTAAAATTGTTTTCGTATTCTTTGATAAAATAATCCTTTTGAAAGGCTATTCCCAGGCTAAAAGTCAGGCTTACAATCATAATATAAAAGCTATTATAAGAAAATAAAATTTGCCATACTATTATGGAACTGATAATCAAATTAAATGAATAGACAAATAAGAAAAAAGATTTTTTCTTAAGATATTCCCATGAAAAATTAGTTAACAGGGATGAAAAAGTGATTATTGAGCCTGTTATCAATATTCCTATAAAAAAATACTTTATGAAAAACAGGATAAATTTCTGGTTATATTCAGTGATTGAATAGTTAAAAATTAATGTAAAATGAAGCAGGCTTATAACTATTCCGATAATTGAAACTAATATAAAGAAAAGTTTTTTTCGTTTAACGCATATTCCCGTTTCTTTTTGATAGAGAAAAAGTAAAAAACAGCCTGTTCCCAAAACAAAAAAGAGGTTGGAGATAAAATAAAAAATAATTTTAAGAGATAAAAAAGGCATGGTTATATAAAAAAGTTCCGATAACATAGAAATTCCAAAAATCCAAAATCCGTTTCTCCAATACTGTACTCTATGAAGAATTTTATCCTTGCTGAACAATAAAAAGCTAAATGAAAAAATCAAAAAACTAATGGTAGCAAGGATAAAAATATATCTTTGGTAGAATATTTGAATATTTGATTCATTTAATAAAATTTCGGGAGATATATTATTACTAAAAATATCTAAAAAATTATTCAAGCCCACTTTTAAATTCATAAAACCCCTCCCTTCTATTATAAATTTTGATGAAAATCATAAACATAAATTAGCTTCCTCATACTTAATTATACGAGGAAGCGGGTATTTAAAACAATATTTTTTTGAATAAATTAAAACCTTCTTGAAAATGCAGTTTAAATTTATCGATAATTTCTTCATTCCCTTCAAAATATGAGATATACATTCCAATTCCCTGTGGTCCAAATTCATAGGAAATTCCTAAGCCGTTTTCTACAACAGGAGTAAATAAAGGTCTGCCAATATGCTCATAAAATCCTAAAGAGGTAGTAGAAATAAAACTTTCAGTAACATTATTATAAGCTTTAGAAGAGAAGAAATTCTCAGCTGTTTCGAGATTAGAATCTTCTAATTCTGCCATAAGATTTTTAAGCCCGAAGAAATGCCTGTCTATTCCTTCCCCTTTTTTACAATCTTTAATTCTTTTCTTATGTTCCGTCTCGGCGGATCTGTATAGAGAAGGAATTTCATCTGTTTCCCCTGCAATCAAGGCTTCGATTAATCCTATGACTTCAAAAGAAATCGGTCTGACACATTCTGTTCTTCCCCTTAAGAACTCCTTCACATCAACAGCTTCATAGGTTCCCCTGTACCGGTCAAATGTTTTTTTAGAAGCATATTGTACTAAAAACTGAATGATGGCATCCTTGCTGAATCCTTTAACACTGGCATCTTCAAGATAAACTTCAAGGGAATCAAATTTATATTTAGATATATTCTCCATATAATTTTTCTTTATTTCATATAAGGTAAACTTATCTTCTTCGGTAAAATATTCTGTAATCAATTGATAATCAGAGTCTTTTATATGAGATGTTTTTTCATAATTTTCATAGTTTTCTTTAGCAGCATTGATAATCTCTACATTGGTAAGACCATCTTGAAATGTGTGTTCTGAATTATTATAAAATTCCTTGCTCTGAAGATTATAGATGAAATTAAGCGGTTTATACATGTATGCATTTTCTCCTCTTAAATAAAGAAGATAGTTAAGTTTTTCATTTTCAGATGAAAAAGATTTATCTATTAATGAGATATTAATAAGACTGTTTTCGATTGTTTCAAAGAAAACAGGATTATTTTTTCTGATTATTGATTTTTCATCCAAGTGAATTCCGCTCTTGTCAAAACTAAGGGTAGAAAGAGAAAAACTTTTATCTGCAGTTTTTTCAAGAATAAAATTGAGAGCCTTTTTATAATCAGCTTCTGGATTATTATCGATATTTATCTTATAGAGATTATTTTTAAATAAGATAGTAATAAAATTTGGGTTTTCTCCAATATGATAGTGATCTTTGTTCTCTCTGGAAACTCTGGAGGCTCCTTTTAAAATCTCTAGCTGCTTTCTGCAGAGTGGTTTCCCGAAATAATTTGTAACTGTATCAAAGTGTCCCTCTAAATAGTCATCCTTTACCTTGGCAAAAGAATAGATGATTTTATTTAAGAAATCTGAATGATTTTCTTCTTTATTTTTAAAATCTATTTGTAAGCAAAAATTACATTCAACAGTAGTGGGACCCCTTCCCAATAAATATGAATCCAACCACCAGTCAGCTATCCAGCTGTCCGGTGATTTTTTCTTTTTTCTTTCTTCCAGAAGTTCATGAAGTTTTTTTCCTGCACCTTCCTTAAAAATTTTAATATTTTTATTTAATTCATCAATCTCGTTATTATTTAAATAAACTGAACTCCATTTTAAATATCTATCCAGGGTAGAATCTAACGATGGAACAGGGAGTTCAAGTAATTCATCTATTTTCATTGTTACCTCCTAAAATTCAAATTTTTATTGGATATTTTCTATTTTAATCTCAGCTTTTGCAGTCTCTGTAATTTTTTCTTCTTGAGCGGGTTCAAAAATTAATTTTATATTCCAAATAACAAAAGCTAACATAGCTATTATGGCTAAAGATTGTAAAATAGAATCTCCTTGAGACATCTCAACAAGTGTTTTTTCGTAGGCTATTTTAGTTATTTCGTTCATAATTACATCTCCTTCCTAACAAAATCTCTTCTAATTTGTCTTAAAAACGCTGAAACTTGTAAGATTAAGAAAAACAGATAAGGTATTCCTAAAAATACTGCGACAGCTTTTACTCCATTGAGTGTACCGGTTACTACGTTGGCAGAAGCAATGATTACCATGATAGCAGACCAGATAATTGTTCTACTCTTAGGTGCATTTTCTGAGCCGTTATTCGTCATCATACTGAGAGCTATAGCTGAACTGGTAGCACTTGTAGAAAGGAAAACAAATATCAGTACAACAAAGATTGCTCCTGTAATTTTGAAAAGCGGCAATGCCTGTAATACCATAATAAATGATAAATATACATCATTTGGATTATTTAAAACATAGTTTGATATAGACTGATCCCCGATTATAGTGTTTAAAATTCCATATCCGCCAAATACACTAAACCAGATAATTAAAAAGAACGTCGGGATTAAAGTAGAAGCCAAAACAAATTCCTTTATAGTTCTACCTTTGGAGATTCTGGCAATGAATACCCCGGTAAATGGAGTCCATGAGATCCACCAGATAAGAGTAGTTAACGGCCAGTCATTAAACCAACCTTTTTCTTGAAAAATAAATGTGTCTGTAGCAATTGGAGCCAGGTCAAAAATAGTTTTTCCCAGGGTAGACAGAATCATTTCCATAAAAAATCTTGTAGGTCCAAAAATAAATGTAAATGCCAGAAGAGAAAGAGCAATAAGAATATTGAAATCTCCTAAAAATTTCATTCCCTTTCCTAAAGGCAGGATTGCAGGGATTGTATATCCAATAAATAGTACTCCTAAAATAATAAGAGAAGAGGTAAGCCCGGGAAATGGTATTCCAAGGATAGCTTCTAAACCATTTTTAACCTGGAAAACTCCAAGACCAATAGAGGCTGAAACAGTAAGAGCAGCAGCACTGGAAGCCATGATATTGGTAATAAATCCTAATTTCTTACCCCAGGGTTTATCTTTGAATCCCTCTTCAATAGGTGCCCCGGGAAGAAAACTTGTATTTTTATGATAGGCAAAATAAGCAATAACAAGACCAGAGATAGCGTAGATAGTCCAAGCCGGTATTCCCCAGTTATACATGGCAAGAGAAAGAGCGTTTTTCCCCGCTTCTATTTCGTTATAACCACCAGCAAGTCCCTTTGGAGAGTTTAAATAATGAACCATAGGTTCAGCAACTCCAAAGTTAACGAGCCCTACTCCAATTCCTGCAGTAAACAGCATTGCTATCCAAGAAAAGGTAGAGAACTCCGGTTTTGAGTCTTTAGACCCCAGTTTTATTTTTCCATATCTGGAAAAAGCTAATGAAAACAAAATCCCTAAAAATACAAGAGGCAGGGAAATGGTAAACCAGTTGAAAGTATTATGGAAATCATATACCCATTTCCAAAGATTAGTAGTTAGTGATGTGGGGTTGATTAGCCCCCATATGGCAAATACAGCAGTAATTGCCAGTGAAACATAAAACAATAAATTTGATTCTTTCTTTTTCATAGTTTAAACTCCTTTTTAATAATGATTTTCTTGGTAAAAGTTTAACATCATATATATATATAAATATTGTATTTAACCAAAAACCATACTTTTTTGGAACGAATAGCGTGTATTTTGTAGCGTTTTTTAAAATATATAGAGAAATAACCATAAATGGGGTTGAAAGAAAATAATTCAGTAAAGGAATGCTTACCTTTGAATTTAAAATAGTGTAAAATATAAAAAAATATAAATATATCTATTCTCTTTATTAAAGAATGGAAGTTTAGAAGGCGGGAAAATAAATGAGAATATTTCACTTTGATAAAATGGGATCGACCAGTGACTATCTAAAGGAAAAAAAAGATAAAAAAGAATGGGATCTGGTTATAGCAGATGCTCAAACTTCTGGACGGGGAAGGAGGGGAAACCTTTGGGTATCTCCTGCCGGAGCAGGGTTGTTTAGCTTTGTCTTGAAGGAAGATCCCAACCTGAGTATGGAAGAATATAGTAAACTGCCATTGATCGTGGGCATCGCCCTGTTACAGGGGTTAAAAACTGTGGCAGGATTAGATTATAAATTTAAGTGGACCAACGATATCTATTTATCCGATAAAAAATTATCCGGGATACTGGTGGAAAAAGTAGGAGATTATTTTATTGTAGGTATAGGAGTAAATATAAATAATTTAAAATTTTTAGGAGAGTCTAAAAATGGGATCTCTTTAAAAAGTGTAACAGGGGATGAGTATGAGGTTATAAACACGATAAAAATAATTATGAATTCATTTAAAAAATACTGGAATAGATATCTGAGGGGAGAATGGAATGAGATCTTATGCGAGATAAATGAAAAAAATTACCTCCTGAATAAGGAGATAGAGGTAGATTTTTTAGGCGGCAAAACATCTGGTATAGGAGGAAAAATCACAAAAAATGGTAAATTAGAGGTAGAAACTGCAGATGGGATAAAAGAATTTATGGTAGGAGAGATCCATATTAAATTATAGAGGGAGACTATGATGAATAAAAAATTGAAAAAAGGACTGATGAATATAATAATTCTTATGATTATCTCTACTATTTTGGGAAATACTTTGAGGATGGATGCAGATATAAATGAAAGTTTGAAAGTTAAAATGTATTATAGTTTGGCGATATTTATGAATTTGATCCCCATAGCCTATTTTTTACTTAAATTCAGAGTAGCTAAAAAAAGACCGATATTCTTCATAGGGTTTATCTTCTACTACCTGATAATTTTACCCATATGGATGAGCCTTATCTTTGAAGAAGGAATGATGGATAAATTCGGTTTAACCAGGGATAACTTAACATCGTTGAAATGGATAATAATATTAAATTTAATACTTTTATTGATCTCTCAATTTTTTATAATAAAATATGTATTTGTGGATATTTTATCCGGCAGGAGGAGAGCTAAGAGTGATGATATCGGAATAGTTCTTTTAACCTATATAACACTGGGAATAATTTTTGGTTTTTCCTATATATTATTGATAGAAAATAATCCAAATGCCTTAGAGGGAATGATACTGGAAGATTTAGGAAGAAGAGGTTTATATTTCAGGGGGATGTATTTTAGTTTTATAACCTTAACCAGTGTAGGCTATGGAGAAATAGTTCCCATATCTCTGGCTGCTCAGGCATTGACGATGTTAGAGAGTGTCATGGGTGTTTTACTCCTGAGTTTTTCCTTGGGAATTGTATTTAGTTCAAACTTGAATATAAAAGAAGAGCAGGAAAGAATAGAAAAAGAAAATTTGGAGAAAAAAAATATAAGTGGAGATATCTCCGAGGAAAAATACAGGGAATTAAAAAGAAAGTTAATGATGGAATTTGAGGATAGTCTGGATAGGAATATTGAGAAGTATATAAATCAAAGAAAAAGTAAAAATAAATTAGAATCAAAAGAATAGTCACAGATTACACAAATTTGCACAGATAAAAAATAGGATTTAAATTTTTACATTAAGATCAAAAAAAAATTGATTTTGAGAAGGGGTAATTCATGAATTATCCGTACAATTAGTGACATTAGCGATAAAAAAAATGATGTAAATCTGTGACAAAATAATACCCGTAAAGGGCATCACCAATATACTATTAGTTTACTTTGTAAACATAGGATATTGCGAAAAAAGGAGAAGAAAAAATGGAAAAAGTAATCGTTGGATTAAGCGGGGGAGTGGACTCCTCAGTAACGGCATATATTTTGAAAGAAGAGGAGTATGAGGTAATAGCAGTAACTCTGCAGGTGGATAAAAACTCCCAGGGAGAGATAGCGGAAGCTAAAAAAGTAGCCGATACATTGGATATAAAACACATAGTTTTGGACGTGTCAGAAGATTTTGAAAAGATAGTGATTAAGAATTTTTTAGACGGGTATAACAGCGGAACGACTCCTTCCCCTTGTGTAGTATGTGATGAAAGGATAAAGATAAAAAGTCTGGTAGATTATGCAGATTTAGTGGGAGCAAAATATATAGCCACAGGACATTATTGTAATTTGGAATATTCTCCCAAGATGGATAAATACCTTCTGAAAAATGCAGCAGATATACGTAAAGACCAGACCTATATGCTGTATAGATTGGATGAGAGTACCCTCAAAAGAATGAAATTTCCCCTGTATAACTTTACTAAAACGGAAGTCAGGGAAATAGCCAAAAAAATAGGGATGGTAACCCACAATAAAAAGGACAGCCAGGGAATATGCTTTGCTCCAGAGGGGTACAAGGCTTACCTGCAGGAAAAATTAGAGGGTAAGATAGAAAAGGGGAATTTTGTAGATGAAGAGGGAAACCTAATGGGGATTCACGATGGATATCAGCTCTATACTATCGGACAGAGAAGGGGGTTAAATTTGAAGAAACCGAGACCCTATTTTATCTTGGATATAAGACCTTCTAAAAATGAGATCCTTTTAGGAGACTACGATAAATTATTTATGAAAGAGGTAGAGCTGACAGATTATAAGTTTGTGGTAGAGGTAGATAAATTATTGGAGGTAGAACTCATGGGAAGGCCGAGATTTTCCAGTCATGGATCCATGGGAAGATTAAAAAGAATATCTGAACCTGGAAGAGAAGACAGGATATATTTTGAATATGAGGAGAAAAATCCACAGAATGCCAAGGGGCAGCATATGGTACTGTATTTTGGAGAATATTTAGTAGGTGGAGGAGTTATAAAGTAACAAAGAATAACCTGTGAAATCCGTGTCAAAGGATGTTATTAAAGGTTTTTATTCGTTTGAATTATCGAATATTCGCGGTAAAAAAGGAGAGGTTGTATGAAAAAAATATTTATGGGATTGATGATTTTAATCTTTATAGGCTGTACTAAAGCTGATGAAAAAACTGAAAGGTTAGTTTTTGCCGGGCAAATGATACAGGTTACCATAGACAGTATAGAAGATTTAGATTTTGGGAATGATTCCGAGATAATATTTAAACTTTGGGGATATGACCTGTATGTGGCAGATGTCAGTGCGACTCTGCTGAAAGAATATAAATATAAGTTGTCTAAATTACCGGTGACCTATGGGATCGATTATCAAAAGAAATGGGATGAAAAAATAAAACCTGGTGGAAGTGGTAAATACGGATATTATATAACTTTAAAGGGGACAAATAAGGACATAAAAAAATATAAGATAGATTATGAGGCTACCGACAAGGATTATTTTGGAACCCAAAAAACGAAGATTGAGGAGTTATCAGGAAAGATCTATATAAAGGAAATAAAAAAATTGTAACTGCTAATTTTATAAAGTATACTAGAAATAGAAATTAAAAATTAGGGGGAGAGAAGATGTCACATAGAATAAGAAAAGATGAGTGTATTTCATGTGGAGCATGTGAAGATGTATGCCCGGTATCTTGCATTTCAGAGGTAGAAGATGGTAAAAGATTGATAGATGAAGATGCATGTATCGACTGTACTGCATGTGCAGGAGTATGCCCGGTAGCTTGTATAGATCAGGTGTAATTATATTAATGAGCAACGAGTGATAGAAGAGAGTTTAGGTGTAATAAAACATCTAAGTTCTCTTTTTTTGTGCTATAATAAATGGAAATGTGTAGTCAGAAATAGATAAAAAAATGTCACAGATTGCACAAATTTACACAAATAAAAAAGAATTAAAAAAATCTGATATAATAGGAAAAAACAACAGGGGGAATCATGGATATAAAGAAATATGCTCAGGAAATATTTGATATTGAAATAGAGGAATTGAAAAAAGTAAGGGATAAAATAGGACAAGAATTGGAGAAAACGGCCAGGCTGATCATAGACTGCAAGGGAAAGGTTGTTATCACAGGAATCGGCAAGTCCGGGATAGTAGGGAAAAAAATAGCTGCAACCCTGGCTTCCACAGGAACATTGACAGTGTTTATGAATTCAGCTGAAGGTCTTCACGGAGATCTTGGGATGGTACACAGAGAAGATGTGGTAATCGCTATATCCAACTCGGGAAACAGTGATGAAGTGGTATCGATAATACCATCGATAAAAAAAATAGGTGCCAAATTAATAGCCATGACCGGAAATAAAAACTCTAAATTAGGTCTGGAAGCCGATGAAACATTGGACATAGGTGTGGAAAGGGAAGCCTGTCCTATGAATATAGCTCCGACCTGTTCTACCACAGCTACTATTGTCATGGGAGATGCTTTAGCATCGGTACTTATTAAATTGAGAAATTTCAAACCAGAAAATTTTGCCGTATATCACCCGGGAGGAAGCCTGGGCAGAAGGCTGCTCATGAAGGTAAAAGATGTGATGCATAGCGGGGACGATCTTGCAGTTGTAGAAAAAAATACCGATATAGATGAAATATTGGTGACTATGACAAAGAAAAAATTAGGAGCTGTCTGTGTACTGGAAAATGGAATAATGGCAGGAATAATCACCGAGGGAGACATCAGGAGAGCCTTGGGAAATAAAGAAGAATTTTTTACCTATAAAGCCAAAGATATTATGATCTCTAAATTTACCTATATTGAAGCTGAAAAGATGGCTGTAGATGCATTGGAACTCATGGAAAACAGGGATAGTCAAATTTCAGTTTTACCGGTGTTGGAAGGGCAAAAATTAATAGGTATGGTAAGAATCCATGATTTATTAAATAGTGTCAATTAATCTTGACAAGTTTACTAGGATAATATATAATTTATATATTAAGAAAATATAATATTAATTTTAGGAGGAGTTTTAAATGGTAAATAAAGATATGAATATATTAGAAGCTGTACAACAGTTTCCAGTAATCGTTCAAGTATTCCAAAGATACGGACTTGGTTGAGTGGGTTGTATGGTAGCCTCAGGTGAGAGCTTAGGAGAAGGAATCGCGTCACACGGATTAAATGCTGATGTTGTAATCGAAGAAATGAACAAATTAATCCAAGAGACTAAGTAATTTTATATAGAAAAGACCTTTGAAATTTCAAAGGTCTTTTTTTAATATTCATAATGGTATTAGACGATCATACCGTAAACCATCTTGCTGGCCATAACCAAAGACATAGCTATAAAGATGGGCTTTATAAATTTAGCCCCATTTTTTATAGCCATCTTAGTGCCTAATTTAGAACCTAAGATCATAAATACTGTAGAGATAAGTCCGTACCTGAGATCCACTTGACCATTGTATAAAAAAGTAAGCAAGGCAGCAAAACCAGTGGTAAAATTTAGCACCTTGGTGTTGGCTGTGGCAACGGTAAAATCAAATTTAAAAATTTTAACCAATCCAAACATAAAAAATGTTCCTGTACCGGGACCAAAGAACCCGTCGTAAAACCCCAAAATAGAAGTTAAGATCTTACCTAAAAATTTATTCTTAGGAGTAAACCCGTCAAAGGAATTTATCATTCCTACTTTTTTGGAGATAACAGTATAGATGGCTACTCCAAAAATCATAAAAGGGATCAGCATCTTCAAAATATCAGGGGTAATAAATTGTAAAACACTTACACCAATGACTGCTCCTATAAATGCAAAGGGGATCATCATCCGGAGTAATTTAAAATTTAATTTATTACTTTTAAAAAATTCGTGGCTGCTGACCAGTGTCCCGGCTGAGGCAGCCAGTTTATTTGTTCCCAAAGCAAGATGGGGTGGCAGGCCGACTAAAAGCAGGGTAGGAGTACTGATGAGTCCTCCTCCTCCGGCGATAGAGTCGATAAATCCAGCGATAAACATTCCTAATCCAATCAATAAAATTTCCATAGATCCTCCGTAAATAATACACAATAAATATAACTTAATAAACTATATAATATATTAAAAGTTATAAAAAATCAAGGCTTATGTGTAATCAGGGTCAAGCTTAGATAGTTGATCTCCTGAAACTAAATTTTTAGTCTCTTCTATGGCTAAAGCTACAATTTCATAAGTTTTTAAATTTTTCATCTTATTCCCTCCTGCATTTTTCACACCTGACAACAGCATTGTAAAAAATTACCCACGTTTATATTGCCTAGAATCTGATAAGAAAGGTTTTAATTTATAAATTCCTTTATAAATTTT
>JAUXGP010000029.1 GCA_030621995.1 Psychrilyobacter sp. | reverse complement strand
GAGAAAAATGGCAAAAAGACCGATATATATAAGTGATAAAACAAAAAAAGAAAATATTAAAATAGAGAATTTAGATTTTGAATGGTTTGCAGGTTTTTCTATTTCTCAAAAGCAAAAATCTATAAAGTCACTACAAAATACTTTTATAAGTATTGAGAAATATAAAAATTATAAAATTTTAGAGGTTTCTAGTAAATCAGAAGAAGAGTTAGGAATTAAATTAAGTGCTTTTAACCTTTCTTCGAAAGGAAAAACTGTTGAAGTTATATTTCAAGGAAGTAAAGTTTTTGAAAATGGAGGACCTTACACTGATATTTATAATTTAAACTCTAGACAGGCTAAAAAAGACGAGCGATTAAAAAATTCTGGAAATTTGAAATGTTTTGAATACCGAAATGAAAAATGGGGATTAGAACCTAAAACAGCTTTTTATGATTGGATTTATATTAATATCTTAGAACAAAATCACTCTTTAAAAGAGGAGTTGATAAAAAAAGATTATCGAGCTTTTACAGACATAGAATTTAATCCTAAAAAATCCATAAATTGTCAAGCAAAAGCTTTAGCACTTTACATTAGTTTAATAAAAAAAGGAACTCTAGAAGTAGCTTTAAAAGGAAAAGAATTTTTTTTAAAAGAAGCATATGAGTGGAATGAAAAAGGCATAATTATCCAAAAAAAATTGATATAATTTTTTATAGGTTATTAAAATATTATTAGGAGGAGGAAAAAACATGACAAAAGATGAATTTTTAAAATCAATAGGAACAACTGAAGAGAAATTGAAAGCTGAAAAAAAAGAAGTAATAAAATTTGATGACGGAGATCCTGAATGTATAGGTTGGGAGATTAGATATATCGATGAAAAGCAATCTATCGAGGTAGCTTTAGGGTGTAAGTGCAGTACTAGTAACAGTTTACACGATAAATTATAAATATTGAAGCCCCCGGCAATTGCCGGGGGCTTTTTTTAAACCGATCATAAGATATTGGAATTTATTTATTAAATTGAGGTATAATGGGAGAAAGATAAAAAAATTAGTCACGAATTACACTAAGACACACTAAGGACTATCTATTTTTAGTGATGAAAAATATTTTGAATTTAATTAAGAAGTGAGGGATATAATTATGATATTAGGACTGACAGGCGGAATAGCCAGTGGAAAGAGTACAGTTAGCAAAAAATTAAAAGAATTAGGAAGTTATATAATAGATGCAGATAAGATTTCAAAAGAAGTTTCAAACTCCCTGGAAGTGCTGAAAAAGTTAGAACAAAACTTTGGTTCTGAAGTAGTAAATGGCGGATATTTGGATCGTCCAAAACTGAGGGAGATAATATTTGAGAG
This sequence comes from Psychrilyobacter sp., assembly GCA_030621995.1. Classification (GTDB taxonomy): domain Bacteria; phylum Fusobacteriota; class Fusobacteriia; order Fusobacteriales; family Fusobacteriaceae; genus Psychrilyobacter. Next base: position 9,891 of record JAUXGP010000029.1, on the reverse strand, counting down.
TAAGCAAAAAAGAGAGCTCCTAAATAACATAATGCACCCCATTATAGTAAAGAATATTGCAGAAGAGATAGAAAGAAACAGAGGAAAAGAGATGATAATATTAGATATTCCCCTTTTATATGAAACAGAGTTAGAGTATCTCTGTGATAAGGTATTGGTCGTATGTGCAGAGGAGGAGATTCAAATAGAAAGAATAAAAGCCAGAGATGGCATAGGGTGGGAATTAGCCAAAAAGATAATAGATGCACAGATGCCATTGCTGGAAAAGATAAATAAAGCAGATATATATATTGAAAACAATGGGAATTTAGAGGAATTATTAAAAAAAATAGAAAGAATATATAATGAACTGACAAAATAAAAAATTATTAAGGCAGAAGGAGCTTATATTTAAATGCTCCTGCTTTGAGTTCAAAGTTAAAATATGTTATAATAACTAGTTGAAACACCCTTTGGGTGTCAGTTTCTATATAAATAATTGGAGGAGAACGTTATGAAAAAAGAGGTTGTAAGAGGCTTAGCTACTTGGTTTGGACTGGGAGATTTCCCTAAAGCTCCAGGAACAATGGGAACTCTGGGTGCAATACCGTTATTTTTTATGTTAAACTCATTTAGATTGGTAATAGCTGATGCTAGATTATATAACTCATTTTATTTTATATTCTTAGTTGGGTTCTTTGCCCTGTCAATATACGTATCGGATAGATGCGAAAGGGAGATATTTAAGGAAAAAGATCCGCAAAAGGTAGTCATAGATGAGGTTTTAGGATTTATGGTAACGATGTTTTTAGTTAATCCGGTAGGATATAAAGAAACTATAGTAGCTGTAATTTTGGGATTTTTATTGTTTAGATTCTTTGATATAACTAAGTTAGGTCCGATAGATAAGTCACAACATTATGGACATGGATTAGGAGTAGTATTAGATGATTTTTTAGCAGGAGTTGCAGCAAATTTCTTATTGATAATGTTGATGACAATAATTTTCTAGGAGAGATAATATGGATGCAACGATTATATTAGTGGGGACAGAACTCCTAAATGGGATGACTGTCGATACAAATAGTATATATATGGCAGAGGAACTCAATAAATACGGGGTAGAAATAAGGCATAAACTGGTGGTAGGAGACAATATAAGTGATATTGTAGAAGCCATAGAATATGGGAATTCAAAATCAGATTTGGTTATATTAAGCGGCGGATTAGGTCCGACCATGGATGATCTGACAAAATCAGCCATCTCTAAGTTTTTAAAGGCAGAACTGGTGGTAGACAGGAATGATTATATGGATTTAAAGAAAAAGTATGATTCATATAACCTTATTTTGGAAGATAAAAATCTGAGGGAAGCTGAAAAACCATATGGGAGTCAGACGATTATAAATGATGTTGGGATGTGTAAGGGAATATATGCAGGTAAAATAGCGGCATTTCCAGGAGTGCCCAGGGAACTCTATAACCTGTTTCCTAAGTTTTTAAAATTACTGGAATCAGAAGAAAAGCTGGGAAAAAATATCTATATAAAGGATATCTTAGTCTGGGGTATCTCTGAATCAGTTTTAGAAACTAAAGTCAGTCATTTATTTGAGTTAAAAGGAATTCATTATGAGTTCTTGGTGAAAGATTATGGTATAATAATTAGACTGCAGACAATAAGTACAAATAAACTTAGTGTGGATAAAATAACATCAAGTTTATATGAGGTAATAGGTGAAAATATAATAGGTGAGGATGAGGAGAGGTTAGAAACCTTGATCTACAAATATTTAAAGGATAAAAAGTATCAGATATCCCTTGCAGAGTCCTGTACCGGGGGTCTGATAGCCTCTAAATTTATTGAGGTAGATGGAATATCCTCGGTATTTAAAGAGGGAATAGTCTGCTACAGTAATGAATCCAAGCAAAATAGATTAGGGGTAAGGAAGGAAACTTTAGAGACCTATGGAGCTGTATCCTATGAAACGTGCGATGAGATGTTAGGCGGATTAGATACAGATGTAAAGATAGCTGTAACGGGGATAGCGGGACCAAATGGCGGAACTAAAGAAAAACCAGTGGGGACTGTATATATTGGGGTAGTTGTAGGAGATAAAAAATACATAAAAAAATATCTCTTTAATGGAAATAGAGAAAGAATAAGAAGAATTACCATGATGAGAGCAATGTTTGAAGTACTTAAAATTTTAAAGGGGTGAGGTAAGATGGCACTAGGAGAAAAGATAAAAAAATGCAGAAAAGAGAAGGGGTATTCTTTGAGGCTGCTGGCTTCTAAAGTAAATTTATCAGCTAGTTTTTTATCTCAAATAGAGCAAAGTAAGGCATCTCCATCTATCGAAAACTTAAAGAAAATTGCCAATGAATTAGATGTAAGGGTAAGTTCTTTGATAGAGGAAGATGATGAAAAAAAAGATACAGATGTAGTAAAGAAAGGTGAAAGAAACAAGGTAGAAAGTATAGACTCTAAAACAATGATCTCTCTGCTGACTACTTCTAACATAGAAAAACATATGGAGCCGATCTTATATGAAATTGAGCCTGGAGGAGAAAGCGGAAGGGATTTCTATACACATAATGGTGAGGAATTTATCTTTGTCCTGGAGGGAGAATTAGAGGTGCATATAGAGAAAAAAGTATATACTTTGGATGAGGGAGATAGTTTATATTTTAAATCCACTCAAAAACATAAGTTTAAAAATACCAGCGACCGATTAACAAGAGCGATCTGGGTAGTAACTCCTCCAACATTTTAAGGTGGTGAAAAGGTGAAAAAAAAATTAGAAGAGATAAAAATAATAATTTTAGATGTAGACGGTACTATGACCGATGGAAAGATTTCGTATGATAACAATGGAATAGAGACGAAATCATTTGATGTAAAAGATGGAATGGCCATAGCTCAGGCTATAAAGCATGGGTTAAAAGTAGCTATAATTACCGGAAGGACTTCTAAAATAGTGGAGTATAGAGCCTCAGAATTGGGGATTGCAGATATATATCAAGGGGTAGGAAACAAGATTGCCACCCTGGATGAATTGCTGGCAAAATATAAATATACCTATGAAAATGTAGCCTATATGGGGGATGATATCAATGATATCCCTGCTATGATGAGGGCAGGTTATGTGGGAATAACAGCAGATGCTGTATCAGATATAGAGGAGTTTGCACATTTTAAAAGCAAATATAATGGTGGATATGGTGCTGTAAGGGAATTTATAGAGACAATATTAAAAGCCAATGGAATTTGGAGCAGGATTATAGAGGAATACAAGGGTAAAAAATAAAACCCTCTCCTCCTAGTTTCTCCCTCACGTTTAAAATTAAGTTTAATTACATTTAATTTTAATATTCGTGAATCGGGAGAAACAAAGTGGGAAATAGAATGCCTTTCTCCCTAATCAGGGAGAGAGTGCCGAAAGGCGAGAGAGGGTTATAAAAAGAAGGAGTAGAATTATGAAGATAGAACACTTGAATGTTACAAGGTTGATTAAGTTATTTATAGCAGGTAGTAGATGGATGTCTAAATATGCAGATATATTAAATGACTTAAATGTATACCCTGTACCAGATGGAGATACAGGAACAAATATGTCTATGACTATGCAGGCTGTAGAGAATGAATTGGTAAAATTAAACCATGAGCCTACAATGCCTGAATTTTGTGAGTTAGTATCGGAAGCAATATTATTAGGAGCAAGAGGAAATTCCGGGACGATTTTATCTCAAATTATCCAAGGATTTTTAAATGGATTTGAAGGTAAAGAGGAACTGGATATAGAAGATATCACAAGATCATTTGAACAGGCTTCTAAATTGGCTTACAAGGCTGTAAGTAATCCTGTAGAGGGGACCATGCTTACGGTAATCAGAGTTATAGCCGAAAAAGCCAAGGAATATGACGGGCCAAGGGATAACTTTATTCCGTATTTATCCTATGTAAAGGAAGCGGCCCATGAAGCTGTAGAGGAAACTCCTAATCAATTGTTGAAGTTGAAAGAAGCCGGTGTGGTAGATGCAGGTGGAAAGGGTGTTTTCTATCTTATTGAGGGATTTGAAAAATCAATAACTGATCCTGAGATGCTGAAAGACTTAGAAAGAATAGTGAAGAGCCAAGCCCATAGAAGGGAAAGGCTGGAAGCTACTAGTGTTGATATTGATATTGAGTTTAAATACTGTACTGAATTCATTGTTCAGGCAGGGAAGTTTAACTTAGAAGATTTAAAAAAAGAGATAGCGGATTTTGGGGACTCAATGGTAGTGGCTCAAAGTTCGACTAAAACTAAGACACATATCCATACAAATAATCCTGGAGCTGTATTGGAGATAGCTATGAAATATGGCGGGTTAGATAATATCAAAATAGATAATATGGAGTTACAGCATAGAAATTTACACCTGGCAGAGGAAGACTTAATGGATAAAAACTCAGCTCATGTGATGATTCAAAATGAAAATACAGAAGTGCAAGCTTATTTTGCCATAGCTGATACCTACGAGATGGGAGAATTATTCATCAAATCCGGGGCTACCTGTGTACTTATTGGCGGGCAGGGGCAAAATCCAAGTGTAGCAGATATGGAGATGGCCATAGCTAAGATTGACGCAGAGGAAATAGTACTGCTTCCAAATAACAAGAACATTATTTCAGCAGCGAAAATAGTAGCTGAAAGAGCAACTAAAAATGTAGAAGTTTATGAGACGAAAACTATGTTAGAGGGGAACTTCTATGTGAAGAATAAGTCTGAAAATTTAGAACAGGTAGTGAAAGATGCCAGAAGAAATAAATCTATTGAAATTACAAAAGCTGTAAGAAATACAAAGGTAGGAGATCTAATTATTACCGAGGGAAATTATATAGCTTTGGTAAATGGAAAGATCATGTATGAAAATAAAAATATAACGGATCTAATTTCCGATCTGTATGAGGAAAATGTAGATGAAAATACTTTAAATATATTTGCAGTATTGGGGAATGAGACCACAGATGAAGGCAACCTTGCTATAGTAAATACTAAAGGGATAAAACATGAGGAATATATAGGTATGCAGGATAACTATCATTACTACCTATATATAGAAAATAAAGATCCAAATCAACCTGAGATAGCAATAATCACAGACTCTACTTCGGATCTGACACCAGCACTCATTGGAGATCTATCGGTGAATGTCATTCCTCTAAAGATAAAATTTGAAGGGAATAAATATTATAAAGATGGGATAGATATATCTAGAACAGAATTTTGGCATAAGATTATAACTGAGGGAGTTGTACCTAAAACTTCCCAGCCGTCTCCGGCAGAATTTAAGAATTTATATCAAAGGCTGCTGAAAAAAGGATATAAAAAAATAATAACAATTTTGATATCCAGTAAATTAAGTGGAACACAGCAGGCTGCCAAGGTAGCTCGTGGAATGTTACCGGAGGAAAAGGATATAGCCATAGTTGACTCTAAAAATGTATGGTTAGGATCTGGACATCTGGTTTTAGAGGCAGCTAGGATGGCTAAAGCAGGGGAATCCTTTGAGACAATCATAGAAAATGTAGAAGAGATGAGAAATAAAGCTAAGATCTACTTTGTTGTGGATGAATTGAAATATCTTGAAAGAGGCGGACGGATAGGCAGAGCATCCTCTATGATTGGAGGGGTATTTAATATCAAACCAATCCTTAAAGTAGAAGATGGGGAAGTTCATAATGAAACAAAAGCCATTGGAGACAAGGGTGCCATGAGATATATGGAGAAACTTCTAAAACAAGAGGCTAAAAACGGATCGATAGTTCTATACACTGGATGGGGCGGTACTAAGCATCAGTCTGAAAATGCAGATGAACTTAGAAAATCCGTAGAAAAATACAGCAATGTAGATTATCAATCAAGATGTGAAGTCGGATCAACTATTGGATCTCATACGGGACCATTATTTGGAATGACAATCTATCCAAAAATAAGATAAAATATTAAAGACCCAGCAGAAATGCTGGGTCTTTAAATATACATAAAACAGGCTTAAAAACCCAATCACTTGTTTCTATTAAAAATAAGATGATTGTTTATTATTTTATCATTGTAGTTCTTGCATAAGCTCCTAATCCAATCGGTGCATATAATATGATGATGCTTATGATCTTCATAAATAATTTCACCTATATTTTTGCTAACCCCTGTTCAAGATCCATAATAATATCTTCAACATTTTCCAGTCCGACAGAAATTCTAACCAATCCATCTGTTATTCCTGCTGTCAATCGCTCTTCCCTTGTATATGGAGAATGTGTCATAGATGCCGGATGCTGGATCAAAGTTTCTGTATCCCCTAAACTAACTGCTAAACTACACATATTTAAACTATTTAATAATTTTTTTCCTGCTTCTATACCACCTTTAACATCAAAGGCTATTATTCCGCCAAATCCATTCATTTGCACCTTTGCAATTTCATGCCCTTCATGAGATTTAAGCCCCGGATAATATACCTTTTCTACCATAGTATGCTTATCTAAAAAGTTAGCTACCTTCATTGCGTTGTCACAATGTTTTTCCATTCTAAGCTCTAAAGTCTTCATTCCTCTCATTACAAGAAAAGCATCATGTGGACTCAGTACAGAACCAGTCATGTCCTTTACACCTATCAACCTTATTTGAGTTACTGTCTCTAAATCTCCTGCTACAAATCCTGCTACTACATCCCCGTGTCCGTTTAAATATTTCGTAGCTGAATGAACCACTAAGTCAGCTCCTAACTTTATGGGGTTTTGGAGGTATGGTGTTGCAAATGTATTGTCTACTACTACCCTGGTCCCTTGATTTTTATGAGCTATTTCACAAACTTCCCTTATATTTACAATTTTTAAATTTGGATTTGCCGGTGTCTCTAAATAAACTATTGCAGTATTGGGTTTTATGGATTTTTTTACAGCTTCCAAGTCGGAAGTATCTATAAAATCTACCTCTATTCCAAATTTAGTCAATCCATGACTTAGAAATGCATATGTACATCCATAGAGAGTTTTGTCTGCCAATACATGATCCCCAGCTTTAAGCAGTGTCCACATAGTCGAAGAGATAGCTCCCATTCCTGAACTGGTCGCAAGGGCAGCTTCTGCTCCTTCTAATAATGCTAATTTATCCTCGATAACACTGGATGTAGGATTTCCCAGCCTGGAATAGATATACCCCGATTCTTCCAATGCAAACCTTCTTCCACCCTGTTCTGCACTTTCAAATACAAAGGTAGAAGTCTGGTATATCGGTGTAGTTAATGTTCCAAATGGATTTTTTACTGCTCCTCCATGTATTGCTTTTGTCCCAAACCCTTTTTTTTGAATATCTTTCATTTTTCCTCCCTTGAAATAATTGCTATACTAATTCCAACAAGTGTTGCTAACTGTTATCCCTATCTAAATATTTGTTATTGATGTGTGTGTGTGTTGTTATCGTATGTTCATTAATAAGTCTACCCCCTGAAAACTGCTTTGTCAACGAAATTAGTGTATAACACTTTTAGAATAAAAGAGAGCATCGATGAATATAAAAATATTTATACACTATTAATATAATAGATTATTATGGATAATGGTTGAACTCCTACCGGATATAACCAATGCTGTCTGTGTGGAAATCTTTTGATCTTAATTCCCTTTGAATCCTTGCTTCTTACTTTAAAGGGGCAGCTTACCCTTGGCGGCCGGGTTTCTTTATAAAAAATAGATAGGTAAGAAGTAGTTTATTTGGTATACTGAACTTGAGAAATAGATGACTAATAGGGGGTAAAAAAATGAAGAAAAGTTTAGAAGTATTGGAATCGATGATATATTACTGGAACTCTGTATCAGACAAGGAAAAAGTGGGGGAGCAGTACCTGGCTTCTATATCTGAAAATGACGGAATGAAAGCTACATACAACGAAAATTTTGATGCTGAATCTGTAAGAAAGGTACTAAGTGCGATCTCAAACAGGGAACCGTTTAAAGGCAGAACAAAAAATGAAGGAAGATTTTGGAATAATAATATGTGGATGTTAGAGGACATGGACTATATGAATATGGTAATAGATCCATTGAAAAAATTAAGTTTAGAAGATTTAGGAGATGGAGAGGTTATCTTCTTACCGTTACACCTGGATTTATTCTATAAAAAAGATAATAATATATATATAAACTTTTTTATGATAAAACCAGATCTATATAATGAAACAGGGAAATTAACTATAGAGGATATAGAGATAAAAGAGTGGATAAAGAAAAAGATGGGGTGATAGAATGGTATGGGATAACGGGATGATTTGGTGGTTTTTACTGACCATTATATTTATAGGGGTAGAGTTGGCAATGCCGGCATTAGTCAGTATATGGTTTGCCTTTGCAGCGATAATACTTACCCTGATATCGGGGATGATAAAAAATCCTATAAATGAATTTTATATCTTTGTGGGACTCAGTGGATTGTTTTTGGTATTGACCAGGCCGATAGTCAGAAAACTTTTAAAGAAAAGAAAGCCTATCGAAAACAGGATATATGGTCAAGATGTGGAAATATCTAAAAAAATAGAGGCAGATCTCTATGAGGTGAAATTAGATGGTAAATACTGGAGAGCTGCTTGTGATGAAAAGTTAGAAATAGGAGATATAGGAGTCGTAGAAAGAGTAGAGGGAAATAAACTTATTTTGAAAAAGGAAAACAAAGAAAAATAAAAAAACTTAGTAATAGGTTACATAAATTTTGCAGATGAATAAGAAAAAATCTATTCAATTTATGAAAAAAAAGAAAGAAAATTTTGAATTTAACAGTTCATTTTTCAATTATAAATTATCTCCACAGGAGATAAAAAAGGAGGCAAAATTATGTTGTTGTTTTTTCCATTAATATTGTTAGCGATATTATTAATCGTAACTAATATTAGAATAGTACCGCAATCACAGGCGTATGTTATAGAGAGGTTAGGAGCCTATATGGATACCTGGGATGTAGGTTTAAAAATTAAGATTCCATTTATAGACAGGATAGCTAAAAAGGTGTCATTGAAGGAGCAGGTTATAGATTTCCCGCCGCAACCGGTAATCACAAGGGATAATGTAACTATGCAGATAGATACTGTAATATACTTTCAAATTACAGATCCGAAATTATATACCTATGGGGTAGAATATCCCCTGAGTGCTATTGAAAATTTAACTGCAACTACCCTTAGAAATATAATAGGAGAATTGGAGTTAGATGCCACACTGACATCTAGAGATGTTGTAAATACCAAGATGAGATCTATTCTAGATGAAGCTACAGATCCTTGGGGAATTAAGGTAAACAGGGTAGAATTGAAAAACATCATGCCCCCTGCAGAGATCCAGGATGCCATGGAAAAACAGATGAAGGCAGAGAGGGAAAGAAGACAAAAGATATTAATCGCAGAAGGGGAAAAAACTTCAGCAATATTAATAGCAGAGGGAGAAAAGCAATCAGCAATCTTAAGAGCAGAAGCAAATAAAGAAGCTGCAGTAAGAGTAGCGGAAGGGGAAGCAGAAGCACTTTTAGAAGTAACTAAGGCTCGGGCTGAATCATTGAAACTATTGAATGCTTCTCATCCAACTCCGGAAGTACTTTCACTTAAAGCTATGGAAGCATTTGTGAAGGTAGCAGATGGAAAGGCAACTAAGATTATAATTCCATCGGAATTACAGAGTGTTGCTAACTTAGCTACTGCTTTTACAGCAGTGGGAGAAAATAAAGGGAAAATTAGTAATTAGTAATTAGTAATTAATAATAAAGGTAATATACAATATTTTGTATATTGCCTTTTTTAGAAAGTTTATGGAGGTTTTAATGGATATTATTTTGGAAACCCAAAATGGAGATATGGTAGATTTATCTGCTTATAAGGGAAGGAAAG
>JAUXGP010000039.1 GCA_030621995.1 Psychrilyobacter sp. | reverse complement strand
GTTACTTTTATTATGTCTCCCACGAGTAGATTAACTTTCTTAAACATTTCCTTAATTTCGTCGAATCTGTGTCCAAGCCCAAAACTTTCGATTTGAGGTTTTAGATTTGAGTACTGTCCGCCAGGGATCTCATATTTATAGATTTCTGTAGAACCGGATTTCAACCCAGATTCAAATTGAGCATATACAGGTCTTACTACATTCCAATAATTAGAGATCTGTTGAATATCATCAAGATTTATTTTTGTATCCCTTTCAGTATTTTCTAGAGCTGCAACTACAGAGTTTAGAGAAGGTTGGCTTGTGAGTCCAGACATAGCATCAAAAGCAGTATCTATGATGTCAACCCCTGCTTCAGCTGCCATTAGGACAGTTGCAACTCCATTTCCTGTAGTGTCATGTGTATGTAGGTGTATAGGGATAGATATATTTTCTTTAAGTGCTTTTATAAGTTTTTCCGCTGCATATGGTTTTAGTAGAGCTGACATATCTTTGATTCCAAGTATATGTGCTCCCATAGCCTCTATTTCTTTTGCTTTTTTTATATAGTAGTCAAGGGTGTATTTAGTTTTTGATTTATCTAGGATATCCCCTGTATAACAGATACATACTTCAGCAATTTTTCCGTTTTTAATAACTTCTCTGACAGGAACTTCCATCCCTTTAATCCAGTTTAAAGAATCAAATATTCTGAAAAGATCAATACCGCTGTCAGAAGCTTCTTTTATGAATTCTTCAATTACGTTGTCAGGATAGTTTTTGTATCCCACTGCGTTAGATCCCCTGATAAGCATTTGAAGAAGTACATTTGGGACTCTTTTTCTTATTTCTTTCAGTCTTTCCCAAGGAGATTCTTTTAAGAACCTGTATGAAACATCAAAAGTAGCTCCTCCCCACATCCCGATTGAGAAAAGGTCTTTTCCAAGTATAGATGTATCCCTGGCTATTTTTAGCATATCAGTTGTTCTTACACGGGTAGCCATTAACGATTGATGGGCGTCCCTCATTGTTGTATCTGTAAGAAGCAGTTTGTTTTGGTTTTTAATCCATTCAACTACACCCTCTGGACCTTTTTCTTCAAGAATTTGTTTTGTACCAGAAAGGTTTTCAGGTCTAGGAGCATTAGGTATATATGGCACGTCGAACTCTGTTTTAACACCACGGGTTTCATTTACAACTTTTTCAGCTATAAACTTAAGAAAATTTCCTTCATAGTCTTTTTTTACAGAGATATCGAAAAGTTCTGGATGTTCAGGGATAAATCCCGTGGTAAAGTCACCGCTTGCAAATTTAGGGTGGTTCAATACATTTACTAAGAAAGCGATATTTGTTTTTACACCAGTAATTTTAGTCTCTTTTATAGAACGAAGAGCTTTTCTTATGGCATCTTTAAATGAATTTCCATGAGATATGACTTTTACAAGCAAGCTGTCGTAATAAGGGCTTATAACAGCACCAGCATAGCCGTTCCCACCGTCAAGACGGACACCTATTCCAGATCCAGTTCTATAAATGTCTATTTTACCTGTGTCAGGAGCGAAGTTGTTTACAGGATCTTCAGTGGTCACCCTGCACTGGATAGAGTATCCTCTAGTTTGAATAGCATCTTGAGAAGGAATTCCTATCTCTTCTGAAGTTAATGCATATCCTTCAGCAATAAGTATTTGGTTTTGAACTAAGTCGATACCAGTGACCATTTCAGTAATTGTATGCTCAACCTGGATTCTCGGGTTCATCTCGATGAAATAATGGTTTCCATGTTTATCAACTAAGAATTCCAAAGTACCGGCGTTTACGTAACCAACTTCTTTTGCGATTTTTAATGCATCATTGCATATTTCTTGTCTTTTTTCTTCGGTTAATGTAAGTGCAGGAGTTATCTCAATAACTTTTTGGTGTCTTCTTTGTATAGAACAATCTCTTTCGTAAAAGTGGAATATATTTCCGTGTTTGTCCCCAAGAATCTGAACCTCTATATGTTTAGGCTGTTCAACATATTTCTCTATAAACATATCATCTATACCAAAAGCTTTTTTAGATTCATTTTTGGCACTTTTGTAAGAAGAAATAAGCTCTGATTCTTCTCTTACTATACGCATTCCACGTCCGCCTCCACCGGCAGCTGCTTTGAGCATTATAGGGTATCCACAGCTTCTTGCAAATTCAATTGCTTCGTCTTCGGAACCTATAGATTTATCCACACCAGGAATAGTAGGAACTCCAGCTTTTGCAGAAACTATTTTTGACTGTATTTTATCTCCTAAACTTTCCATCATTTCAGCAGTCGGTCCTATAAATTCTATCCCTGCCACAGTACATTTTCTTGCAAATTCAGGATTTTCAGAAAGGAATCCGTACCCAGGATGGATTGCGTCTACCCCTTTTTTAAGAGCAAGTTTAATTATCTCATCAATATCAAGGTATGCCTCGATAGGTCCTTTACCTTTACCTATTTGATAAGATTCATCTGCTTTTGTTCTGAAAAGAGATGTTTTATCTTCTTCAGAATAGATAGCAACTGTTCTTATTCCAAGTTCTTTACATGCTCTTATAACTCTTATTGCAATTTCACCACGGTTTGCAATTAAAACTCTTTTAAATCTTCTACTCATTCCAACCTCCCTCTATAATGAAAAAATATAGAATATATGATGTTCACTTATAGTTCAATTAAATTCATCCTTATTATACTAAAAAAGAAACGATAAGAAAAATATCTAAATAATATAGTATTCAGATGAAAAATATATGAATCGTGGAAAACTTATAAATTATACAGTTCCTCCACAGATTCCTTTAAAATCCCCAGCCCTTTTTTTATTTCCTCTATCTCTACGTCGGCAAAACAAAGTCTCACCCACCCGTCACTTTTTTCATCCAGCTTAAATATAGATCCAGGTAAGATCCCTACTTTCTTCTGCAGGGTTTTCAAAAAAAGAGCTTCACTGCTGATCTTATCCAATTTCATCCAAAAATATAAGCCTCCCTGGGGAACTGCAAATAATTTCAGGTGCTCTATTTCATTCAACAGATCATAGGCAACTTGAAATTTTTTCTTATAGATAGTTCTGAGTCTTTTAGTGTGTGCTTCCCAAGAATCGGAGTTTAGATAGTGTTCAAAGGCTCTCTGAATCAAACCCGGGGTGGAGATATCTGTATGGTATTTGGTGAAGGAGATATATTTTAATTTATCCTTGGGAGCGATGAGGAATCCTAATCTAAGACCCGGCATGAATATCCTGGAATAACTTTTAATATATATTACCCTTTCATCTGTATCCAGAGATTTCAGGGAAAAAGGTTTGTTTTTATAGTATAGGTCGGAACTGGAATCATCTTCAATTATATAAAAATCATGTTTTTCAGCCAATTCCAAAATTTTTAATTTCTTTTTTTTAGAGTAGGAGATCCCGGTGGGGTTATGAAAATTTGTCATAAGGTAGAGGTATGATATTTTTTCTTTAGCCAGCATATTTTTCAAGACCTTTAAGTCCAGACCGTCTTCCAACAATGGGATATCCATAACCTTGGCTCCCCCTTTTTTAAAGGACGTGATAGCTCCGGAATAACTGGGGTTTTCAATGACTACCCTGTCCCCGAAATGAATCAAAGATTTTGTGATAAGGTCGATCCCCTGCTGGGCTCCAGAGATTATTTGGATATCTTCAGGGGGGGTTATTATTTTTTCAGCCTCCAAATGTTTCGAGATAATATTTCGTAAGCCTGTATAACCCTTTGGATCTTCATAGGCAAATATTTTTTCCTGATCCCTGTCTATGACAAAATTTATACAGTCTTTAAACTCTGTTATGGGGAAATAATTCCCATTGGGATTGCTGGTGGCAAAGTTAATCTCACACTCCACTTCTAATTTACCATATTTAAAAGTTTCCATGAGGATCTCTTCCTCTAAAATATTTTTTTTTATGTTGAGGTTGTTTACATAGACCCCGCTCCCCCTTTTTTTATAGACATACCGGTCTTTTTCCAGGGTATCATAGGCTTTTACAATGGTTATATTATTGACTGCAAACTTTTTAGCTAAATTTCGAATAGATGGAAGTTTTTCATTCTCCGCATATCTATGGTCAATAATATCCTGCTTGATCTTTTCATATATTTGAAGGTACAGTGTCTGCTGATTATCTAGATTCATCTTATCCCCCTTAATTGTATCGATACACTTTTTATTCTTATGGTTGAATATATTATATATGAGGCGTATGATAGTGTCAAAGATAAAACATTATAAAGGGGGATAAGATGAGAAATGAGTTGAATAAAAATTTGGCACAGATGTTAAAGGGCGGAGTTATAATGGATGTAACAAATGCTGAGGAAGCAATAATAGCTGAGCAGGCAGGAGCTTGTGCAGTAATGGCTCTTGAGAGAGTTCCGGCAGATATCAGAAAGGATGGAGGAGTGGCCAGAGCTTCGGATCCCGATATGATCAAAAAAATTCAAGCTGCTGTTTCCATACCTGTTATGGCCAAGGTAAGAATTGGTCATTTTGTAGAAGCACAGATCCTGGAGGCTTTGGAAGTTGACTATATAGATGAGAGTGAGGTATTGACACCTGCTGACCCTGCTCTTCATATAAATAAGACAAACTATAGTGTGCCATTTGTCTGCGGAGCAAAAAATCTTGGAGAAGCTCTCAGAAGAATCAGTGAAGGTGCATCGATGATAAGAACTAAAGGGGAACCTGGAACGGGAGATGTAATAGAGGCTGTAAGACATATGAGAATGATGAACAATGAGATAAGCAGGGTTCAGGGGCTTTCAAAAGATGAACTTTACAATGCAGCCAAAGAATTGGGGGCTCCCATAGATTTGGTAGAGTATATCCATGAAAATGGTAAACTTCCAGTTGTAAACTTTGCTGCCGGTGGTATAGCTACACCTGCCGATGCAGCTATGATGATGCAGCTTGGTTGTGACGGAGTATTTGTAGGATCGGGAATATTTAAATCCGGTGACCCAAGAAAGAGAGCTGCCGCTGTAGTTAAGGCTGTAACTCATTATAATGATCCCAAAATGTTAGCTGAAATTTCTACTAACCTTGGGGAAGCCATGGTAGGGATCAATGTTTATTCTATAGATACCAATGAATTAATGGCTCATAGAGGATACTAAGATGAAGAATATAGGTGTCTTGGCACTCCAGGGTGCTTTTAGGGAACATATAGATATTATACGATCCCTTGGACATAAAGGGGTTGAGATTAGAAAAGTTGAAGATCTGAACTCTATAGATGGTCTTATCCTGCCTGGAGGAGAGAGTACTGTCATGGGTAAACTCCTGGTAGATTTCGATCTAAAAGAAATTTTGATTCAAAAAATTAAAGACGGACTTCCTGTTTGGGGAACCTGTGCCGGGATGATCTTGCTGGCCGGGGAGATAGCTGATGATAAAACAACCCATCTATCCCTTATGGATATTGTGGTAAGGAGAAACGGTTATGGGAGACAGCTGGGAAGTTTTAAGGTAGATGGTGTCTTTAAGGGGATAGAAAATAAGATTCCCATGGTGTTTATACGGGCACCCTATATAGAGAGTGTGGGGAAGGGTGTGGACATATTAGGAGAGGTAGAGGGGAAGATAGTAGCAGCGAAGGAAAACAATCTATTGGTTACATCCTTTCACCCTGAATTGACAGATAATTTGGAGATACACGGATATTTTATAAATATGATGGATAGGTAACAAAAAAGGAAAAGAGCTTTCAACTGAGAAAGCTCTTTTCCTTTTTTTAAAATTTATTACTTTGTTTCTGAATCTTTAGATTGATCCTCAGTAACAGAATCATTTTCATCTGTTGTATCTACAGAAACATCTTCACTTGTTACACCCTCAGATTTACTGACAGTTACAGATGTAGCTATAACCGAAAGATTATCTTCACTACGTTCTTCTAATCTTTCACTGGAAGAAGCTTCATCTTTCTTTTTAGCTGCAGTATACTTATTATCCACATATCTTATCCAGGCTGGGATAAATTTTGGATCATAGGGTTTAGCTGTTTTTAATTTTTTCTCTTGGATTCTTTCCAATTCATCCTTATAGTTAGTGTAAGTTTCAGTGAAAATCGGATCGGTAATATCTTTTACCGGGTATTCTTTTAAGTCAGGAAAGTTTCTGTCTAAAGTTTCATTCCAAGAATCAATCCTGTCTTTTTCAAGTGCCAAGAAGAAATCTATATCTCCCTCAAACCTGATTTCCTTGATTCGGTCTCCTACTTCCAGCTTCCTGATAACACCTAAGTCAGAATCGGAGATAACTTCGCCAAAAACTGTATGTTTACGGTTTAACCAGTCAGCAGCATACATTGTCATGAAAAATTGAGAACCGCCGGTATTAGGACCTGCATTTGCCATGGCCAAAATACCTGTCTGGTAGAAATCTAACCACTCTGCAAATTCATCTTCAATTTGATATCCAGGTCCGCCCAGGCCTGTTTCTAAAGGATCTCCCCCCTGAGCCATAAAGTTATCTACAACTCTGTGGAATTTCAGGTCATCATAAAAACCTCTTTTAGACAGGTTTATAAAGTTTGCTACTGTAACAGGAGCAGCTTCTGGATAGAGATAGAAGTTGATATCCCCTTGAGTAGTAACGATTGTTGCCTTGATATTGTTTATTTTTGCTACCTCTCCGGCTTTCATGGCTCTCCTGATAGATGAGCAGCCTCCTAAAACTAGAAGCAGGAGGAGTGCAGAGATAAGTGATATTTTTTTCATGTGTATACCCCCAAATTTTAGAATTATTTTAAGTTAGGAAAATCTTTAGCTAATTCACTATTTAACTCAGCTAATGGTTCCTTGTTTGCTTCTAAAAATGCATCTACATCTCCAGTGATCTCAATAGTTTCAATGATGTCATTTTGAGCGATCTTGTTAACTATATCCATATCTTCAGAAGATACAACTTCACCGAAGATAGTATGCTTATGGTTTAACCAAGAAGTTTCTGTATGAGTGATGAAAAATTGTGAACCATTTGTAGAAGGACCAGAGTTAGCCATAGCTAAGATTCCAGGTTTATCAAATGCTAGATCTCTTACGAATTCATCTTTGAAGTTATATCCAGGTCCACCCATTCCTGTACCTTGTGGGCATCCACCTTGAATCATAAAGTCTGCGATAACTCTATGGAATTTTAAGTTGTTATAGTACCCCTTCTTAGATAAGTTTACGAAGTTAAGTACTGTAAATGGTGTTTCATTGGAAAATAATTTTATGTTGATATCTCCCTTGTTAGTTTTGATCTTTGCAATTAAGTTTGTGTTTGACACGATTGTTGCCTCCTTTTGTATTGTAGTTGCATTTTTTACGTTATTTGCTCTTCTTTTCATCACAAAAAATACGATGATTAAAATGATCACCACATTTATTGCTATTTTAGTTGCTGTATTCATATCGAAATATACCTCCATTTTAACATAGTAATTTGACTTGTGCAATATCTAGTAAGAACTAGATTAATGTTATTCGTGACTAGAAATTTCATCTCTTTCAAAATTTATATTCTATTTATTCTTCATCTCGGTACTAAAAACTTTTTTCAGTTCCTCCTGTGAGATAGTTCCGTAGATATCATAGGTCCATTTTTTGATCAGAGATTCCTTTAACCCGTCTAATGCTGTCTTACACTGGATAGTTTTTTTCTCCAGGGTACTCCACTTGCTTCTGACAACAACCAGTTGATCCAGGATCTCCATTTGATCATTTTCCTGGATGGCATCCCTCAGCTCTGCCTCCAATTTTGCCTCACTGTCTAAGATGGTATCGGCTTGCTTTAATAATTTTTCCATCTTTAATTCCAATTCCTTGATCTGGTATTTAAATAATTTTTCTACAGCTTCTGCCCCGGATTTTTCCTTTAATTTTTCTCTTTTTTCCATCTCGTCTAAGATATAGTCGATATTTATATTGTGAACCTTCATAATGTCATTGACAATACTCATCAAAGATTCTATTTTTTTGTCATCCAAATCCTCCAGATTTTCTGAGATATCGTTGGAAAATTCAAGATATAGTTTTTCATATTTAGGGATAAATTCCAATTTAACTTTCTGCATCCCGTCATAGTCATCTAAATTTTGATAGTTCTGATAATCTTTGTCCATCTTCGTCAGAACTTTTAATATCACCTCGCTGGCAAATTTTTTAAATTCTTTAATTTTTTCTAATTTCATATTAAAATTTTCCTCCTAATTTTTTTGTCCCAGATTAAAACCTTTTCTTTCGACACAGATTACACGGATTTTAAAATCTAATTTACACAGATCTTTTTCAGCACAAAGTCACACTAAGAAAGACCTTCGTGAACCTCTTTTCCTCTTTTAAAATCCGTGTATACTTTAGTATCCGCGTTCTATTTTCATAAGATTTTTACCTCTATTTTTAATCTGTATAAATTTGTGGAATCTGTGTCAAAGTATTTTGTTTTTATTACTTGCTACCTGCTCTTTGCCACACTTTTTGCAGCCAAGACCCCTGTGGAAATGGCAGCCTGGATATTATATCCTCCGGTATCGCCATCAATATCCATAATCTCGCCTGCAAAATAAAGTCCCTTAACTAACTTGGATTCCATAGTTTTAGGATTGATCTCGTTTAAGTTTATGCCGCCGTTGGTAGCCATTCCTACATCTACACCGCCTAATTTAGTTATCTCATATGGATACTCTGTGAGGAATCTTCCGAGATTATCTCTCATTTTTTTATTTAAGCTGGATATCTTTAAGCATTCACATATTTCAGCTTCAAAAAGCATATTTTTAATAAACCTTTCAGGCAGTTTATAGGTATTTAAAAAAGTTTTAGTTAAATTTCTGCCATGAGTATGGGTATATTCGATGAAATCTTCTTTGAATTGTTCTAAAGTCAGGTCTATAAAATTAAATGAGATTTTATTCCCTTTTTTCATATACCTGGAGTTGTCTAAGATCCCTGGACCACTCAGGTTTTTGTGGGTAAACAGTATATCCCCCCTGGAGGTGTTGATTTTTTTATCTCCGTCAAAAACGCTGATAGATATATCTTTAAAAGAAATCCCGGCTAATTCAGTAAAGGGATAATCCCTTAGATATATGGGAGTAAGACATGGTTTCGGTTCTAGTATTTTATGGCCTAAAGTTTTGGCAAACCTATATCCCTGGCCATCGCTGCCTGTTTGGGGAAATGTTATCCCCCCGGTGGAAAGTAAAATATTTTTAGAACTGAAATCCCCTAAACTGGTATTTAAAGTAAAGTTGTCTTTGTGTATTATAGACAATACCTCACAATTCTCTATAATATCGATACTGTATTTTTTACACAGGGTATAGAGTAATTCCACGACATCTACAGATCTTTTAGTTATAGGGAATATCTTTCCATCTTCCCTGGGGACTAATTCCAATCCATGATCTTTAAAGAAATTTTGCAAGTCTTTGGGAGAATATTTATAGATTGCTGTTCGTAAAAATTTACCGTGGTCTCCGTATTTACTTAAAAACTCCTTGACCTCTCCAGTGTGAGTGATATTACACTGTCCCGAACCGGCGATCAATATTTTTTTACCCATCCTATTTTTTTTTTCTAAAATTGCAGTTTTCATCCCGCAGCTTCCTGCATATATTGCAGAAAATATACCGGCGGGTCCTCCACCTACAACTATATATTCATATGTTTTCATAAGTACTTCCTTTTTATAATATGTTTAGATTATATAGTATATCATAATAGATAAATAAATTTATAATTTATCTTTAAAAATATTTGTAAAAAAGTGTTGACACTTTTTATTAAATAGGTTACTATAATTTGTAATGAATACAAATTTAAAATAAATTCAAATAAATGAGGAGTGGTTAAAATGGCAAAAGTAAGATGTACAGTATGTGGGGAGATATTAGATTCAAATGTTGAGGTATGTCCAGTATGTAAGGCAGGTAAAGATAAATTCGCAGCTTATGATGAGAACGCTACTGAAGAGTGGGCAACTGAACATAAATTAGGAGAAGGACTAGCTTGTGGAGACGCAGAAATCATCG